>JAFLDG010000311.1 GCA_017302495.1 Burkholderiales bacterium | reverse complement strand
CGCCGCCTGCACGGCCGCGGCCGGCGCGCCGGGCAGCTGCGGCTCGACCGGCGACCGAAGGTCGAGCGCCACCGCGTCGCGCTGCTGCCAGACATGCTCCACCAGATCGTGCTCGGCCCCGGCGAAGAGGCGCTGCACCAGCGCCAACGACTCGCCATGCAGCCAGCCGGTCGGCTTGGCCAGCCACAACGGCGGCTGGGGTTCGAGGCCGTGAGCCCGCTCGGTCTGGGCCGCGTATTCCAGCAGGGCCGGCGCGCCGCGCGGGCCGAGCCGAAAACGATGATCCGGCGCCGACGCGGCCCATGATCGAAGCCGGTAGAAGTCGCGCGCGAAATCGCACTCGAAGGCCGCGCTGACCCACACCGTCCCGTCGCCGAGCGCATGCAGCCAACGAGTCGCATGCGGCGCCAAGCGCTTGAATCGCAAGGCGCCGGGTGCCGCCGCGTGCCACGCCGCGTCGACGGCCCGCAACTGCGGCGGCAGTGTCACCGGCGTCAGCCCCTCGCCGCGAAAGAGCGGCGCCAGCAATTCGAAGCGCATCGGCGCCGCCCCCTCCCCGCGCGCCTGCAGCCGGCCGGCCACTGCTCGCAGATGGGATGCGCGGCGGGCGGCGACGGTCTTGATCCATGCGTCGCGCTCGTTCTCGTCCAGCACCGGCAGCCGCAGCGGTTTCGGTTCGAAGGTGTCGTCGAGCAGCCAAACGCGCTTGTGCGGCTTCGGTGGCTGCGCCAGCGGCGGCTGCGGCGGCGGCAGCGGCTTCAGGCTCGGTTCCTTGTCGCGCAGCGCGCCGCCGCCAAGGACGATCCAGCGCAGCATGCCTTCGTTGTGATCGAAGGCGATGCGCGCGGCCTGCCGCCCGTCGCCCAGCGGCTTGACCTCGTAGACGGTTCCGTAACCCCAGTCGCGATGCCAGACCCCCTGCCCGACCGTCGTCGACTGCAGCCCTTCGGACGGACGGGCCGGTTCGTCCGGCGAGAGCTTGACCGCCCCTTCGAGATAGACCCAGATCGAAATGCCCGGGTCCGGCACCAACCGGGCCTGCGCATGCGGGATCGGCGTACGCGGCGAGCGGCGCAGCGAGACGATCGTGCCGATGCCGTACCAGGGCGTCCAGAAGCGGTCGCCGACCTCCCAGTCCGGCGGCCCGGAGGCGCCGCTCATGCCGCCCGCCCGCGGTTCAGCCGCAGCAGCCGCTGCAGGATTTCCTCGTCCGGCGTCTGCGGCGTGTAGTCGATCCAGCCGTAGGCCGCGGCCACGGCGGCGTCCAGCGCTTCGTGCGCCTGCACGAGCCACGTCGGGCGTTCGTTGTAGAGCTTGGTCAGCGTGCGCACGGCGACCTGCTTCTCGAAGCCTGCGCGCGGCACGATGCGGTCGGGGTAAGGCGAGCGGTCCATGCCGAGCGGCACGACTTCCGGCACGCGCTGCGTCCATTCCGGCGGGTTGAGCCAGCGCTCGCGCAGGTCGTTCAGGCGCCTGGCGGCGCCGGCGATGGCCTCGGCATGCAGACGGATGGCCGGCGTGAGCGCGGCCGGAATCACGGCGCCGTCGGCGGTGGTTTCGGTCTTCTGATGGGCCGTGTCCGCCGGCGTAAGACCTGCAGGAAAGGCGAAGGGCTCGAAGCACGCGCTGGTCGTGTAGACCGGACGATCCTCGAGCGTGCTGCCCCTGCGCAAGGCCCACAGCACATGGAACCGGCTCGACAGCAGGCCGAAGGTCACGTCGTCGCTGCGCGGAATGACCACCAGCTTGTGTTCGGGCGCCGCCGCCACCGGCAGCCAGACGAAGTAGCGATGTTTTGCCGTCTCCGACGTGACGATCATGCGCGGGATCGCCGCGAGCCGGCGGCGAAGTCCTGGCCGGGTTTCACCGTGCCGCCACCAGTAGCGCGCGCGGCTCGCGCGCTTGTTGGCTTTGCGTGCAGGCCTCACCGCTTGCACCACGTACTCGAAAGGCTTCTCGTACATGGCGGCGTCGGCTTCGCTCATCGTCGCCCCGAAGTCCACGGCCCAGCGGTCAGCCGGCCGACGCGTCACGTCGGCACCGTTCCAGATGGGCTTCAGCACCTCGCAGTTGGGCCGACCGTTCGGATTCGCCGGCAGCCGCAACCAGCCGCGGGCAACACCCGGATCGACGACAAACGGTCCCGCCAGACAGAAGCCGAAGAAGGTCGCGTCCGCGTTTTCGCTAAGCGGTTTCGCCTGCGTAAGGTCCAGACCTCCCACGCCTTCGATGTGGGCCTTCAGGTCGGCAAAGATCTCCTGCACTTCCCTGCCGTCGAGCCGTGCCGGTCGTTGCGCGGACGCAAAGCACACCAGCGACACGCGCACGGCAGCTCCTTCGTTGACCCAGGGCAGATCGGACCACGCCTCGAACAGGTTCGCGGTGTGCAGCACCGACTGCAGCACTTCGCGGTTCGCCCCTTGGCGGATGGAGTTCGTCGCCACCAGCCCCGCCGCAGTCAGCCGCTTCAGTTCGATCTGCCTGCGTGCCTTCTCGAACCAGTAGCACACCAGGTCCGCCCCGCCGGGAACCCGATCCGCATAGACACGGCGCAGCGCGCCGGTGTAGGCATCGCCCAGTTCCGCGCGCATGCGCTTGTCGCCCAGGAACGGCGGATTGCCTACGACCACATCGACCTCGGGCCACTCCGCCTCGCTGCCATCCGCGTTCATCAGCGCATCGCGGCACTCGATCTGGTCCAGCGGATCCAGCACCGGGTTCATCTTGAAGGGGTAGCCGTGCTGCAGCCGCCACTGCAGCTCGCCGATCCACACCGTCACGCGCGCCAGCTCGGCGGCGTATTCGTCGATCTCGATGCCCAGCACGTTGGCCGGGCTGGTGTAGGCGTCCACCTGGCGCTGCAGGCCCAGCGTTTCGGCCTCGATGTTGGCCTGGTGCTCGATGTCCTTCAGCGCCTTCAGCGCCAGGTACAGGAAGTTGCCGCTGCCGCAGGCCGGGTCGAGCACGCGGAACGCCCGCAGCCTTTCCAGGAAGCCGACGAACACCGCGTGCGCCTTGCGGTACTCGGCATCGCCGGCTTTTCTGTGCCGGGCCATGTGCCCGGCGATGCGCAGTTTGGCCTGCTCCCATTCGGCCTTCAGCGGGCGCTGGATCACCGGCTCCACCAGGCGCAGGATCGTGGCCGGGTCGGTGAACTGCGCGCCGAGTTGCGCACGCTTCTTCGGGTCGAGCCCGCGCACGAACAGCGTACCGAGGATGCTGGGGTCGATGGCGCTCCAGTCCAGCGCCGAGGCATTGCGCAGCGCAGCCACGTCCATGGCGGTGAGCGGCGGCACGTCGATGGTCTTGAACAGGCCGCCGTTGAACCAGGCGATGCTGTCGGCGCCGAACAGGCCGCCGTCGCGCATGGTGGTGAACAGGTTCTGCAGGCCGCGGCGCAGCGCGTCGGGCTCGGCATCGCGGTTGCCCACCAGCCGCTCGAACAGCCGCCCGGGCAGCAGACCCACGTCCTCGGCGAAGAAGCAGAACAGGCATTGCGTCAGCAGGTGCGACGCGGTCTCGGGCGCGATGCCGGCCGCGCGCAGCCGCTCGGCGGTAGTGGCGAAGGCATTCGCCGCCTCTTCGGTGATCTGGCGGTTGGTGCGTGCCGGCCTGAAGCTCTCGGGCGCCTCGAAGCAGCGGCGCAGCAGCTCGCGCTTCGCCGGGTCGGCCAGCTGCGCCAGCGTGACGGTATGGCGCTCGCTGGGCGTGCCGTTGAAGTGGGTGTGGATCTCGACGCGCAGCCGGTCGCTGACAATCAGCAGCGGCGGGTTGTCCAGCGCCAGCGCGTAGCTCATCAGCTGGCGCAGCGCGGCATCGAGCGGCTTGCCCGGCGCCTTGTTCTCCCAGGCGAAGCAGCCGCGCTTGAAGACGTCGGCATAACCGCGGCGCCGGCCGTGCAGCAACGTGCCCTTCTCGAACAGGTAGTCGTCGCCGCCGCCGGGCGGCGCCACGCCGAGGAGCGCGCACAGCTCCAGGAAGTGCTGCTGCGCGCCCTGCTCCTCGTTCAGCGCGTAGGCGGCGCCGCCGGGGCTCCATTTGGCGATGAAGTCGGCGATCTGCCGCGCGTGTCCGCCGCTCGGCTCGGACGCGTTCATTCCGTGCGGCCTCGCTGCCCGTGCGGCGCAGATCTTGCCGTCAAGCGGTCCACGGCCGTACGCAGCGGGAGCACCAGCACGCCTTCGACCTGACGACCGAACAGATGCCCGAAGTGCCGCTGGTCGCCGGTGACGAACCAGTCGGCACCGCAGGCCAGGGCCGCGCCAAGCACCGGCGCGTCCTTCTCGACCACCCCGGCCGCGCGCGCGGCAGCGATCGGCGCAGTGCCCGGCTCCGGCACCCTGGACACCAGCACCGCAATCAACTCCAGGTTCGGCACCGACGACGGCGCCCTTCGCTCGAGGTTGCGGTGCGCCTCGGCGAACGCCCGCTCGCTGCTCAGGCACGGCACGCCGGCCTGCGCCGCCGCGACGAGCAAGGCCTGCGCCGCACCTGCCGCGCCGAGTGAAGCGCTGAACAGGACGTTCGCGTCGAGAAAGACCTTCAACGCCTCGCCGCGCGAGGCGCCCGGGGTGCCGCTGCGGGTCGCGCCGCGGCGCGCTTGCGCTTCGCCTGGGCCCGCAGCCAACCGGAGAAGTCGGCCAGCAGCGGACCATAGCGCGCCGCCTGCTCGGGCGTCAGCGCGTTCTCGCGCTCGAACTCGGCCAGGCGCTCGTCGCTGTAGATCTCGATCGGGTGCACGCTGACCTGGCGCAGCACGATCGCGCCGTCGTCGGTGGTCTCGACCAGCAGCGGCATGTCCGGCGTGAGGCCGAGTTCGCGCAGCACGCCCTGCGGGATGCTCACTTGGCCCTTCTTGCCCAGCTTGACCAGGTTCACAAGCCCCTCCTGATTTCCGGATCGCCGGATTTCCAGGAATCTAGCACCCGGCCGGCAGGGCCGCAAGCCGCCGCCGCCACCGCCACCGCCACCGCCACCGCCACCGCCACCGCCACCGCCACCGCCACCGCCACCCGCCGCCGCCTGCCT
>JAFLDG010000310.1 GCA_017302495.1 Burkholderiales bacterium | reverse complement strand
CGCCGGCGCGGCCGCAGGCACCGGTGTCGCGGCCAGCGCCGGCGGCCGCCGGCGGTACACCAGCGCCAGCGGCAGCATCGTCAGCAGGCAGAAGAGGCCGATGCCGATGTAGGTCGGCCGCCAGCCCGCGGTTTCGGTGAAGTGCTGGATCACCGGCGGCCAGGCCGCGCCGGCGACGTAGTTGCCGCTCATGCAGATCGCCAGCGCGATGCCGCGCCGGCGGTCGAACCACAGCGAGGTGTCGGCCACCAGCGGCGCGAAGGTGGCCGAGGTGCCGAGCAGGCCGAGCAGCAGCCCCTGCGCGAGGTTGAAGGCCCACAGGTTCGGCGCCCAGCCGGCGAGGAGGAAGCCGCTGCCGAGCCCGACCGCGCCGACCATCAGCGGCACCATCACGCCGAAGCGGTCGGCGAGCTTGCCCATCAGGATGCCGCCGAGGCCGAAGCCGATCATCGTCAGCGTGTACGGCATCGACGCGTCGGCGCGGGCCACGCCGAAGTCCGCCTGCACCGCCGGCAGCACCACCGACACCGCGTACATGCCGGCGCCGCCGAGCGTCATCAGCGCGAGCGACACCATCAGCCGCGCCCAGGCGTAACCCGATTCGGGAGTGGCGTTCATGCTCATCGGGCGCGGCTACAGGTCGGCCGCGTAGCGGGCGCGCATCTGTTCGTCGGTTTCGGCCGGCGCGTCGCTGCCGGTCTGGTCGTTGATCATCTGCCCGATCGTCGGCAGCACCGAGCGCTCCACCCGCGCCGCGTCGCTCCACAGCCGCGAGCGCATGAACGCCTTCGCACAGTGCAGGTAGGCCTCCTCGACGCGGACCTCGATCACCACCGGCGGCGGGTGCTTCTGCCCGGCGAAGGGCGCGAGCCGCGCCGGCTCGCGCGTCACCACCGCCGCGCCGTTGACGCGCAGCGTCTCGTCGACGCCGGGGATCATGAACAGCAGCCCGATGCGGCCGTGCCCGGCCAGGTTGCTCAGCGTGTCGAGCCGGCGGTTGCCCGGCGCATCCGGGATCAGCAGCGTCCGCGCATCGACCACGTGCACGAAGCCGGGCGCGCCGCCGCGCGGCGACGCGTCCATGCGGCCGGCGCCGTCGCTGCTGGCGAGCACGACGAAGGGCGACAGCTCGATGAAGCGCCGGCAATGCCGGTCGAGCGCGGCCAGCTGCTTGCGCAACGCACGTTCGTGCACCGGCGGATAGAGCGCGCGCAGCGCGGGCGGATCGAGGTTCACGGCTGGGCTCCCGGGGGCCGGGCGATTCGGGCCGGCATTGTCGTGCAGCGCCGGCCGGCCCGTTGTCGCGAAGGTGGCGTGTTAGCCTTTGCCGCGATGGAGGCGCAGGGCCGTTCGTGCTGGATCGAACCGGGGCCGGACGGGGCCGTGCTGCACCTGCGCGGCCGCTGGCGCCTGGTGCAGCTGAGCGCGCTCGGCGCCGACCTGCAGGCGCTCGCCGACGATCTGCAGGATGCGCCGCGGCATGCGGTGCCGCAGGCGGTGGACGGCCGCGCGCTCGAGGACCTGGACACCGCCGCCGCATTGCTCGTGCTCGATGCGCTCGACGGCCTCGGCGCCGAGGTCGCCGCGCTCGAGCTGCACGGCTTCGACCCGCGGCTGCAGCGCATCGCCGAGGTCGTGCGCCAGCGCTTCGCCGAGACCGAGCCGCAGCCGGCGACGCCGGGGCTCGGGCTGATCGGCATCGTCGGCCGCGCGACGCAGCAGATCGGCACGCTGCTGCTCGGCCACCTCGAGTTCTTCGGCCGCACCGTGGCCGCGATCGGCACGCTGCTGCGCCGGCCGCGCGCGCTGCGCGTGCACGAGCTGTTCGCGCAGCTGCAGCAGGTTGGCGTGACCGCGATTCCGGTGGTCGCGCTGGTCACCTTCCTGATCGGCGTGGTGATGGCCTACATGCTCGGCCTGCAGGCCGAGAAGTACGGCGCCAACATCTTCGTCGTCGACGGCGTCGCGCTCGGCATGACGCGCGAGTTCTCGCCGCTGATCGTCGCGACGATCATGGCCGGCCGTTCCGGCGCCGCGTTCTGCGCGCAACTCGGCACGATGAAGCTGACCGAGGAGACCGACGCGATCCGCACCCTCGGCCTGCCGGTCGAGCAGGTGCTGGTGATGCCGCGCGTGCTGGCGCTGGTGATCACGCTGCCGCTGCTGGTGTTCGTCGGCGACGTCGCCGGCCTCGCCGGTGCGATGGCGATGGCGAACCTGAACCTGGACATCACGCCCGACACCTTCATGCAGCGGCTGCATGTCGCGCTCAAGGCCAAGCACTACCTGATCGGGCTCGGCAAGGCGCCGGTGTTCGCGCTGTTCATCGCGGTCATCGGCTGCCGGATGGGTTTCTCGGTCAGCCGCGACACGCGTTCGATCGGCATCAACACCACGTCGACCGTGGTGCAGGGCATCGTCGCGGTGATCCTGCTCGACGCGATGTTCGCGGTGATCTTCCAGGAGCTGGGGTTGTGAGGCCGGGGCGCGTCCAGTCGCAGGGTCGGATCGGATCGGCCGCTCGCCGCCCGGAGCCGCCCTTCGTCGTCGTGACGAAAGCAGCCACTGCGGCGCTTCAACGCGGCACACGGGGCCGCCGACGGGGTGGCCAACTCCGTTCAGCCAAATTCCTATTCACTCCGTTGGCCACCCCGTCGTCGGCCCAGACGGTGGTATGCCTGCGTCGCTCCCGTACGCACGAGCGAAGCGTCTTGTCGCTGCTGCCGGAGCGCGCAGCCGGTGCCGGCAAAGCTGGGCAGGGGGCGGCCGACGGAGTGAATAGGAATTTGGCTGAACGGAGTCGGCTGCCCCCTGCCCGGCTTTGCCTCTCGGTTGCAGTAACAGCGCAACGCGAACAGCAGACCCTCCGAACAGCAGCCAAGGGCCGGAAGGAGTTTTTCACTGCTCCGCGAGCCCGGTCTACGGAAGGCCCTCTCGCATGAGGCCGAACCCCGGTGCGGAAGAAGCCGTGGTCGAAGTGCGCGGCCTGGTCACGCGCTTCGGCGCGCAGACCGTGCACGACGGGCTCGACCTGCGCATCGGCCGCGGCGAACTGGTCGCGCTGATCGGCGGCAGCGGCAGCGGCAAGTCGGTGCTGCTGCGCGAGATCCTCGGCCTGCACCGGCCGAGCGCCGGCACCGTGCACTTGCTCGGCACCGACATGTGGCACGCGGGTGCCGACGAACTCGCGGCCACGCGCCGGCGCTTCGGCATGATGTTCCAGGAAGGCGCGCTGTTCTCGTCGCTCGACGTCGCCGGCAACGTCGCGACGCCGCTGCACGAGCATGCCGACGTGCCGCCGGCGCTGCTGCCGCGGCTGGTGAACCTGCGGCTCGCACTCGCGGGCCTGGGCCCGGAAGTCGGCGCGAAGATGCCGGCGCAGCTGTCCGGCGGCATGAAGAAGCGCGCCGCGCTCGCCCGCGCGCTCGCGCTCGAGCCGGAGGTGCTGTTCCTCGACGAGCCGACCTCCGGACTGGACCCGATCACCGCCCGTGCCTTCGACGAGCTGATCGCGTTCCTCAACCGCGACCTCGGCCTGACCGTGCTGATGGCCACGCATGACCTGGACACGCTGCTGTCGATCGCCGGCCGCATTGTCGTGCTCGGCGGCGGCCGCGTGCTCGCCGACGGCACGGCCGAACAGGTCATGGCCGTGCAGGAGCGCTGGATACAATCGTATTTCGCCTCGCGCCTGACCGTGCCCGCCGACCGCGGCACCCGCCCCGATGGAGCCTGAAACCCGCTACAGCGTGATCGGCGCGATCGTGCTGGCGCTCAGCGCGGCGGCGATCGTCGGCTACCTGTGGCTGAGCAGCGCCGGCCGCGACTCGGACTTCCGCTTCTACACCGTCTACTTCGAACGCCAGTCGCTGGACGGGCTGCAGGTCGGCGGCAATGTCAACATGCGCGGCATCACGGTCGGCCGGGTCGAGAGCTACGAGATCGCGCGCGACAACATCAACCGGGTGCGCGTGCTGTTGCGCGTGGCGCGCGAAACGCCGGTGCGCGAGAACACCGCCGCCACCGTCTCGCGCAACCTGGTCACCGGCATCGCGCGCATCAACCTGGTCACGCCCGGTACGCCGGGGCCCGAGCTCACCCGCGTGGCCGCCGGCGAACGCTACCCGGTGATCCCCGAGGGCACCTCGGGCACCGAGCAGATCACCGATGCGGTGACCCGCCTCGGCCATGCCGCCGACGCCACGCTGCAGAACGTGAACCGCGTGCTCGGGCCCGAGAACCAGAAGACCTTCGCCGAGCTGCTGACGCAGCTGCGCGACCTGGCCCGCGGCCTGAACGACCGGCTTGCCACGGTGGACCGCGTCGCGCTCGAAGTCGGCCAGAGCGCGGCGGCGTTCCGCAAGGCCACCGGCGAGATCGCGGTCGCCGCGCGGCGCGTGGCCGATGCCGCGGAGCCGCTGTCGCGAGATGCCGGCAGCGCGCTGCGCGAAGCCACGGTCGCGCTGCAGGCGCTGACGCAGGCCACGCGCAACGTCGAGCGCGACCTGACGCTCGCGCTGCAGCGCATCGACCGCGACGGCGGCGCCGTGCTGAAACGCACCGACGATGCGCTCGACATCGGCGTGCTCGAGCTGCGCGCAACGGCGAGCGAGCTGCGCAGCACCGCCGAGAGCGTCGCGCGTACGCCCGACCGCTTGCGCGAGCCGCGTGCCGCGCTGATCGGCTTGCCACCGTCGCGGGATTCGATCTGCGCCAGCATGGCGTGAGCTTGATCAGTGTGGAAGGGTTGAACTTCGATTCGTTCCTCCCGTTGTTCGGTGACAAGGCACTGAAAATTCCGGTTGCTGTCTTGACCGATGCCGATCCCGTAGTACCCAAACCAGCGAAGAAGGCGGACAGTGCTGCCGATCCGGGGGGAGCAGCCGCACCGGTAGGGGCCGTCGCTGTCGGCGCCGGAGATCCGCCCAAGGATGAAGACGACGATGCCGAGCCCGTGTACCCGGCGCCGGGCGATGTGATCACCGTATCCGCCAACACCGCCAAGATGAAGGCATGCGAGGACGCATATGTGAAGGTGTTCTTCGGCCTCA
>JAFLDG010000031.1 GCA_017302495.1 Burkholderiales bacterium | reverse complement strand
ATCGCGGTGAAGCCCGGACCGGGAAAGACCATCATGTACTTGCCGATGCTGGTGGCGCCGCTGCCTTGCACGCCCTCGATGAGCAACGCGTCGCCGGCCGCTGTCTTGAAGGTCGAGCGCGCCATCTCCTGGATGCCGCGCTGGCGCAGGGCCTGCGCCGTCATGCCGTCGCGCATCTGCACCCAGGCCTCGGGCGGAAGTTCGTTGAACATCACCGATGCGCCGGTCTGCGTATCGGCGAATCCCATGAAGTCCGCCGCCTCCATCAGACCCGTGAGCGGCATCAGGCCGATGCGGCTGCCGGGCGGCGTCACCGCCGAGCCGGTGCTCGGACCTTGGGCCTGCGCCGGCGCCGTCACGGCGAAGACGACGACCAGAGCGAAGACGGCGATCAGGCGAAGCATGCGGGTCTCTCCTCGGGCGGAAGCACGCGCGACGCGGGTGCACGCGCATCGCCCTTCCTACGCGCAAACCACCATGCTTCGCCTTTGGATTCCACTGGCGAGCCGGTCGCGGCCGGCGAAGTCGCGGCCTTGAAGGCCGAGTGCGCGCGGCTGCGGGCCGAGCTGCA
Organism: Burkholderiales bacterium; assembly: GCA_017302495.1. Taxonomy (GTDB): domain Bacteria; phylum Pseudomonadota; class Gammaproteobacteria; order Burkholderiales; family Burkholderiaceae_C; genus Rubrivivax. The sequence continues at coordinate 20,178 of JAFLDG010000031.1, read as the reverse complement.
GCAGCTGCGCGACTGGGCGCAGCGCGTCGCCGCCGACCTCGGCGTCACCGGCCCCTGAACCGTTGTGACGATGCGCTTCGACATCCCCGAGCAGAAGAAGCTGACCTACGAGATGGTCATCCCCATCCGCTGGGGCGACATGGACGCGATGGGCCATGTCAACAACACGCTGTACTTCCGCTACATGGAGATCGTGCGCATCGAGTGGCTGCACGGCGTCGCCGGCCCGCCGGACATGGGCGGCGAGGGCTTCGTCATCGTGAACGCGTTCTGCAACTTCCTGCGCCAGCTCGAGTACCCGGGCGACATCCTGGCGAAGCACTACGTCGCGAACCCCGGCCGCTCGAGCTTCGACACCTTCATCACGCTCGAACGCACCGACCAGCCGGGGGTGCTCTACGCCACCGGCGGCGCGACCGTGGTCTGGCTCGACATCGCGGCCGCGAAGTCCGCGCCGCTGCCCGACGCGCTGCGCCGGCTTCTCATGTGACCGCGAACGGCCGCTCCGAAGCGCTCGCACCGCAGCGCGATCGCGCGGAGGTTGCCGATTGAGCGCGAACGGCCGCGCCGAAGCGCCCGCACCGGCGCGCGATCGCGCGGGAGTTGCCTTGTGAGCGCGGTTTTCGACGCGCGCCGCGCCTGGGTTCGCGAGGCGGTCCGGCGCATCGAGGCCGACTTCCAGCGTTCCAGCGACACCCACCTGATCCCGCTGCCGCTGCCCGGGTTTCCCGGCGTCGACCTGTACCTGAAGGACGAGTCGAGCCACCCGACCGGCAGCCTGAAGCACCGCCTCGCGCGCAGCCTGTTCCTGCACGCGCTGTGCAACGGCTGGCTGCGCGAGGGCGCGGCGGTGGTCGAGGCCTCCAGCGGCTCGACCGCGGTCAGCGAAGCCTACTTCGCGCGCATGCTCGGCCTGCCCTTCGTCGCGGTGATGCCGCGCGGCACGAGCCCGCAGAAGATCGCGGCGATCGAGTTCCACGGCGGCCGCTGCCACCTGGTCGACGATCCGACCCGGGTCGCGGCCGAGAGCGCCCGCCTGGCCGACGAGCTGCACGGCCACTTCATGGACCAGTTCACCCACGCCGAGCGCGCGACCGACTGGCGCTCGAACAACAACATCGCCGACAGCATCTACCTGCAGCTGCAGCGCGAGCGCCATCCGTGCCCGGCGTGGATCGTGGCCGGCGCCGGCACCGGCGGCACGCTGGCGACGATCGGCCGCTACGTCGCCTACCGCCGGCACGAGACGCGCGTGTGCGGCGTCGACGCCGAGGTCTCGGTGTTCTTCGACCACTACGTCAGCGGCGATCCGACGCTCGTGCTCGACCGCGGCTCGCGGATCGAGGGCATCGGCCGGCCGCGGGTCGAGCCCTCGTTCCTGCCCGGCGTGCTCGACGCGATGGTCAAGGTGCCCGATGTCTGGAGCCTGGCAGCGATGCACAGCCTGAGCGTGCGCCTGGGCCGGCGCGTCGGCGGCTCGACCGGCACGAACCTCGTCGCCGCGCTCGCCTGTGCGCAGGCGCTGAAGGCGGCCGGCCGCGGCGGCGCGGTGGTCACGCTGCTGTGCGACGACGGCCAGCGCTACCGCCACAGCTACTTCGACGACGGCTGGCTGCAGGCGAACGGCCTCGAGTGCGGCGCCGAGAGCGACGCGATCGACGCGCTGATCGACACCGGCGAGTGGCCGGCGGCGTTGCGCCGCGGCTGGCGGCTGGCCGGCGACCTGGTGCTGTGAGGCGCTGAGGTCGCGCGGGCGCCGGGCGGGGCAGGTCGCCGCGGTTGCGCCGCCGCCGGCCCGGGTGGACACTGACCGCTCCCTTTGCCGCGGAGGACGCGCATGGCCGACGACAGCGACGCGAGAGGCAAGGCCGTCCAGGCGCTGCTCGAATTCAAGGCCGCCGAGCTCGAGTACCGGCAGCTGGGGCTGGAAGAGGTGGCGCTGGCCGACGAGCTGCAGAAGCCCGGCCAGGGCGGCCAAGCGGGCGCCCCGGACCCGGCGGCGCGCGGCGAGACGCTCGCGATCGTCCGCGACCGCTGCAACCCCAGCTTCGAGTGACGCGGGCGCGCGATGAAGCCGACCGACTTCTTCATCGGCGCGATGGAGTTCTTCGCGATCCTCGTGCCGGGCGCGGTGCTCGCGTTCCTGCTGATGCCCTGGCGCGGCGCGGTCTTCGGGCCGTTGCTGCCGGCCGTCGAGCCCGGCCTGGCCGGCTGGGTCGCCTTCGCCGTCGTCGCGTTCGTGCTCGGCCACGTGCTGCATCACGCGGGTTCGGTGCTCGACACGCTGTACGACCGCGAGGTCAGGCGCCGCCGGCGCTTCGGCGACGAGTGGGCCTACGCGCGCGCCAAGGCGGTGATCCGCAGGCGCCACGGCATCGACGACCGGGCCGATGTCTCCTACTTCCAGTGGGCCGGCAGTGCGGTGCGGGCGCGCAGCGACGCCGCCGCAGCCGAGCTCGACCGCAACGGCGGCGAATCGAAGTTCTTCCGCAGCCTGAGCCTGACGAGCGCGCTGGCCGCGGTGCTCTGGGTCGGGCAGGGGCAGTGGGTCGCCGCGGCGGCGGCGGCCTTGCTGGCGTGGTTCTCGTACCGGCGCTTCGTCAAGCGCCGCTGGGACGCGACCCAGCTCACCTACCAGTACTACCTGCTGCTCGAAGACGGCGGCAGCGCGGGCGCCGAGAGCGCGGCCCGGCCGGCCGGAGGCTGACGCCGGCCGGCGGCGGACAATGGGCCGGCGCGGATGACGCGCGCCCTGCCCGAGGAGCCAGTGGCCGCAGCCGACATCGCCTTCCTGCCGGCAACCGAACTGCTGCTGCGCCTGCGCCGGCGCGAGCTGTCCGCGGTCGAGCTGCTGCAGCACCACCTGCAGCGCATCGGGCGGCTGAACCCGGCGATCAACGCGGTCGTGGTGCTCGACGCCGAACGCGCGCTGCAACGCGCGCGCGCCGCCGACGCAGCGCTCGCGCGCGGCGAGACCTGGGGCCCGCTGCACGGGCTGCCGATGACGGTGAAGGAGTCCTTCGACGTCGCCGGGCTGCCGACGACCTGGGGCTTCGAATCGCTGCGCGGCAACGTGGCGCCGGGCCACGCGCTCGCCGTGCAGCGCCTGCTCGACGCCGGCGTGGTGATCTTCGGCAAGACCAACGTGCCGGTGGCGCTGGCCGACTGGCCAACCTTCAATCCGGTTTACGGCACGACGAACAACCCCTGGGACCCGGGACGCACGCCGGGCACCACGTCGCTGTTCTGGGCCGGCTACACCAACCTGTGCGGGCTGCCGGCCACGGCGCTGCCGATCGGCCGCTCGGCCGAGGGGCTGCCGATCGGCGCGCAGCTCGTCGGGCCGGTATTCGCCGACCCGGTGGGCCTGCGCTTCGCGCGCTGGCTCGAGGACGCGTTCCGCGCCTTCGTGCCGCCGCCGGCGCTCGGCGGTTGATGTCGAGCGGTCCCGAAACTCGGCATCAGACCGGATAGAACCGGTCGAGCGTCGGGAAGCCCGGCTGCGCCCGCAGGCAGTTCCACAGGTAGCAGGCGAGCCCGGGGTCGCCGGTCCACAGCGAGTGGCGGCGCCGGCCGAGGCGTTCGGCCTCGGCGTCGGACTGGCCGATCGCATGCATCGCGAACGCACGCGCCCGCTGCAGCCAGCGCGCATCGCCGGTGCGCCGGTGCAGCGCGAGGAAGGCGCAGCCGTTGCCGGCGGTGCCGTGGCACAGGTTCGCGCCCTTGGCGAGCGGGCCGGCGGCCCAGACGGCCTCGCCGGCGGCGAGCAGCAGCGCATCGAGTTCCGGCGTCGGCAGGTCGGCCAGGCAGATCACGAAGCCCGGCGCGCCGTGGCAGAACTGCATCAGCCAGCGCGGCGGCCGGCCGGCAGGTTCGATCAGCTCGCAGCGCCAGTTGGCCAGGCCGCCTTCGACGGTGGCGGTGCGGGCGACGGTCTGCACGATGCGCGCCTGCCAGCGCGCCCAGGCCTCCGCGCCGAGCAGGTGCCGGCTGCGGATCAGGCCGTGCGCGGTGGCGACGAAGCCGTGCACCGCATCCAGGTAGGTGCTGCGGTGACCATAGAGGTCCTGTTGCCAGTAGTGGCAGCCGAAGGCTTCGGACCAGTGCAGTTGTTCCTCGAGGCGCGTTGACAGGCGCCGGGCCAGCGCCGCCCAGCGCGGATCGGGCCGGTATTCGTGCAGCAAGCTCGCCGCCAGCAGGCCGCCGGGCGCGCCCCACATCAGCTCGCGCGCCGGATGGTCGGCGAGGTTCTCGATCAGCGCCTGCAGCCGGTCGGCGCGGCCGGGGCTCGGGTCGTCGCCCCAGGCGATCAGTTCGATGCCGAGGTCGCCCATCAGGTACGAGCCGAGGTCGGTGTCGCCCTGGGCGCGCAGCCAGGCCCGGTTGTCGGCGCGCAGCGTGTCCAGGTCGAAGTCAGGCAACGCGAGCTCCGGCGCAGCGCCGACCGCGCGCAGGTGGCGCAGCGCCCAGACGACGCCCGCGGCGCCGAAGTACAACGGCGTGAAGGGCGCGGTCGGATCGTCGCCGGGGCCGAGGTCGTTCGGATGCGGCGGCCACCAGCGCCCGGGCCGGTACGCGCCGACGGCGTCGCGAACGATGGCCGCGATCGCGGCGCGCGCGCGGGCTTCGTCCCAGGGCGCCGGGCCGAGCGGCTCGTGTCGTGTCGGGTCGAACAGCATCGATGCCCGCCTTTCCTTGTGCCGGTTGCGGCCCGATTCTGGCGCCGCGTTGACGCCCGGCGCCCGGCTGCCTAGCATCGCAGGCAAACATGAATGCCGATTCGAGTTTCGCCGGCATGCGCGAGGCCGCGGCCCGGCCGCTGCCGGCGCCGCACCCCGGCGTGCACGCCGCGAAGCAGGCGCGCAGCCGGGCGAAACAGCGCGCGCTGCTTCAGGCCGGCCGCCGGCTGCTCGCCGCGCACGAGCTGGCGGCCCTGTCGGTCGCGCAGATCGCGGCGGAGGCCGGCGTTGCGGTCGGCACCTTCTATGCCCGCTTCATCGACAAGGACGCCTGGTTCGCCGAACTGCTGCAGGAGGTCGGCGACGAAGTCGTCGCCGAGATGCAGGCGCTGCTGGGCGGCGAGCGCTGGGCCCGCGCCGCGGCGGCGCGCCGGGTCGACCTGATCGTGCGGCACCTGGTCGACGTGCACCGCCGCCACCGCGGCCTGATGCGCGCCGCGCTCGGCGACGCCGCGCAGGCGTCGCGCTTCGGTCTGCCGCTGCACGGCTACGGGCGGCGCATCGCCGACGCGGTGCACGCGGCACTGGCGGCGCATCTGCCCGGCGTACCGGCGGTGCGCCGGCGCGAGCGCATCGGCATCGCGCTGCAGCTGGTGTACGGCGTGCTCGTGAACGCGGTGCTGCGCGATCCGGGCCCGCTGAAGCTGGACGACCCGCGGCTGCCGCGCGAGCTGGCCGACGCGTTCCGCGCCGCAGCCCGGGTCGAAGGCTGATCAGCCGGGGATGCGCACCGGCAGCGAGCTGATGCCGCGGACGAAGTTCGACAGCACGCGCTTCGGCGGGCCCATCACCTCGATCACCTCGAAGCGCTTCAGGATCTCCTCCCAGAGGATCTTCAGCTGCAGTTCGGCCAGCCGGTTGCCGACGCAGCGGTGGATGCCGAAGCCGAAGCTCAGATGCTGGCGCGGGCGTGCACGGTCGATCACGAAGTCGTCGGCGCGCTCGATCACGGCCTCGTCGCGGTTGCCCGACAGGTACCACATCACGACCTTGTCGCCCTGCAGGATCTTCTTGCCGCCCAGCTCGACATCGCGCAGCGCGGTGCGGCGCATCATCGGCAGCGGCGTCTGCCAGCGGATGATCTCCGGCACCGTGCTGTCGATCAGCGCGGGGTTCGCCTTGAGCTTGGCCCACTGGTCCGGGTGGCGATGGAACGCGAGCACGCCGCCGCTCATCGAGTTGCGCGTGGTGTCGTTGCCGCCGACGATCAGCAGCACCAGGTTGCCCATCAGCTCGAGCGGGCCCATGTTCCGCGTGGCCGGGTTGTGCGCGAGCATCGACACCAGGTCGTTCTTCGGCGCCGAGTTCACGCGCTCGTTCCACAGCCGGCTGAAGTAGGCGAGCATCTTGCCCAGCTCGGCCAGCCGGGCCTCCTGCGATTCGACCAGGTGGTCGACCTCGGGCACCGAGGTCGCGACGTCCGACCACCAGGTCAGCAGCCGGCGGTCCTCGAGCGGGAAGTCCATCAGCGTCGCGAGCATCAGCGTGGTCAGCTCGATCGAAACGCGCGGTACCCAGTCGAAGACCTCGCCTCTGGGCAGTTCGTCCAGCACTCTCGCCGTGCGCTCGCGGATCAGCGGCTCGAGCGAGGCCAGGTTGTGCGGCGCGACGATCGGGCTCACCGCCTTGCGCTGCTCGTCGTGCTTCGGCGGGTCCATCGCGATGAACATGTGCAGCCGCTGCTCGATGCTCGGCGCGTTCCACAGCGCGATGCCGCCCTGGGTGTAGTCGGACGAGTAGATGCCGTGGTTGGTGTCCACGGTCATGATGTCGGGGTAGCGGGTCACCGACCAGAAGCGGCCGTAGAACGGGTTCTCGGTGAAGTGCACCGGGTCGTCACGGCGCAGCCGGGCGAAGTAGTGGCCGACGGTGTCCTCCTGGAACAGCCGCGGCTTGCTGACGTCGATGTCGTCGATCGGCATCGAGAAGGCCTCGTCGCGGGCGAGGGCCTGCAGCTCGGCGTCGTGCGGGGTGGGGGCGACCGGTGCGTTCATCGCGATCTCCGTCGACGAGGCGTTCAGTGTTGAGCTTCGGGCAGGCGCAGCACGATGCCGGCCAGCGCCTCGGTCATCGGGATCTGGCACGACAGGCGCGAATGGTCCTGCGTGGCGGCGGCGAAGCTCAGCATGCTCTGCTCCATCTCCGTGCGGCTGCCGGTGCGGGGCAGCCACTCGGGGTCGACGTAGACATGACAGGTCGCGCAGGCGCAGGCGCCGCCGCAGTCGGCATCGATGCCCGGAACGCCGTTGTCGACCGCGGCGCGCATCAGCGAAACGCCGACCTTGGCGTCGACCTCGTGCGCCGTGCCGTTGAACTCGATGAAGGTGACCTTGGGCATGGGGCTCCCGGGGCGCGAATGGGGCGGCGCGGCGGCCGCGGGTCGGCGGGATCATAGGCAAACCCGAATCCGGATTCAAGTTTTGTGCAGCGCGACAAGGCGCGGCCCACGGTCGCGCCTACACTGGGGGGACCACCCCGGCAGCCTCCGATGCACCCTTCGATCCATGCCCGGCGCAGGCCCGACAAGGTGGCCTACCGGATGGCCGGCAGCGGCCGCGCCGTCAGCTACCGCGAACTGGACGAACGCTCGAACCGGCTCGCCCAGCTGTTCCGCCGCTTCGGCCTGAAGCCGGGCGACCGGATCGCGCTGATGCTGGAGAACCACCCGCGCTGGTTCGAGATCTGCTGGGCGGCGCAGCGCTCCGGGCTGGTCTACACCGCGATCAGCAGCCGGCTGACACCCGGCGAGGCCGCGTACATCGTCGACGACTGCGGCGCGCAGCTGTTCGTGTCGTCGATCGCGCTCGGCGCGCAGGCGGCCGGACTCGTGCCGCTGACGCCGAAGGTTCGCGAGCGGTTGATGCTCGACGGCACCGTACCGGGTTACGCGTCGTACGAGGCCGCGGTCGCGCCGATGCCGGCCGAGCCGGTGGCCGACGAGTGCGCCGGCGGCGACATGCTGTATTCGTCGGGTACGACCGGTCGGCCGAAGGGCGTCTACGTTCCGCCGGAGTCGAGCGACATCGCCTACGTGAACTCGCTGGTCAAGGTCTGCGCGGGCCCCTTCGGCATCGGCGAGGACACGGTCTACCTGTCACCGGGGCCGCTGTACCACGCCGCGCCGCTGCGCTTCGCGATGACGGTGATGCGCCTCGGCGGCACGGTGGTGGTGATGGAGCACTTCGACGCCGCCGGATTCCTGGCGCTGGTCGAGCGGCACCGCGTCACGCACACCCAGGTGGTGCCGACGATGTTCGTGCGCATGCTCAAGCTGCCCGAGGCCGAGCGCCGGGCGCACGACCTGTCGAGCCTGCGCTGCGCGATCCACGCCGCGGCGCCGTGCCCGGTGCCGGTGAAGGAGCAGATGATCGGCTGGTGGGGGCCGATCGTCTGGGAGTACTACGCCGGCACCGAGGGCATGGGCATGACGCTGGTGAACTCGGCCGACTGGCTGGCGCACAAGGGCACGGTCGGCCGCGCGGTGGTCGGCGTGCTGCACGTCTGCGACGACGACGGCAACGAGCTGCCGCCGGGCGAGGACGGCGGCATCTACTTCTCGGACGGCAAGGCCTTCGAATACTGGAACGACCCGGCCAAGACGGCGGCCGGCCGCAATCCGAAGGGCTGGACCACGCTCGGCGACATCGGTCACCTGGACGCCGAGGGCTACCTGTACCTGACCGACCGCAAGGCGCACATGATCATCTCCGGCGGCGTCAACATCTATCCGCAGGAGGCGGAGAACCTGCTCGTCACGCACCCGAAGGTGCTCGACGTCGCGGTGATCGGCGTGCCGAACGAGGAGTTCGGCGAAGAGGTCAAGGCGGTCGTGCAGCCGCGCGACATGGCCGAGGCCGGCAAGGCGCTGGAGCAGGAGCTGATCGCCTTCTGCCGCGAGCAGCTGTCGCCGATCAAGTGTCCGCGCTCGATCGACTTCGAGGCCGAACTGCCGCGGTATCCGACCGGCAAGCTGGTCAAGAGGCTGCTGCGCGACCGCTACTGGGCCGGGCGCCCGAGCCGGATCGTCTGACCCCGGCGCGGCCGGCGCTCAGCGCCGCGGCTTGCCGAAGCGCAGCAGCCGCGACAGCAGGTCCGACTCGGGCCGTGCCGCCGGGTGCGTGCGCATCACCATCAGCCCGCCCGCGAGGTAGAGCGCATTCAGCAGCCGGGCCGCACGCTCGGCGCTCATGCCCGGCCAGCGGCCGATCTCGCGCAGCGACGCCGACTCGCTGCGCAGGCGCTCCGCCGCGGCGCCGATCGCGCCCGGTGTGCTCGGCCGGTTCTCCTTCGACAGCAGCGCGCGGTAGGCGGCCGGGCCGCCGATTTCGTTCAGCAACTCGGGCCGCGGGCCGAGCAGCGCCAGGTTCCACAGCAGCGGCTTCAGCGGGCGATAGTGGTCGACCCGGCCGATGCGCTCGTGCATCCAGTGTCCCGGCGGCCGCAGGCCCGGGGCGTCGCAGGACAGCACTGCCGCCTGCTGCAGCGATTCGGGCTTGGCCCGCGCGAGGTCGCGCGGCGAGTGGTACAGCCCCTCGGCAGGGAAGACCGTGACCGGCCAGACCAGGTCCTCGTAGCGCAGGCACAGCAGCGCGGACTGGCGATGGCGCATGCAGGCGGCCAGCACCTCGAGCACGTCGCTGCTTTCCCGCCGCGCCTCGAGGTGGCGCAGGTCGGCCACCAGCGTCGTCGGCAGCACGGTGTTCTCGCCGAGCTGGGCGAACGCGGTCGACGCGCGCTCCAGGCGCATGCGCTCGTAAGCGCTGACGCGCCAGAGCGTGGAATCTTCGAACTCGCGCATGTCACCCACCCCCCCGAACGACGCTGTGCATTCTGCACGATGACGGCATTCGGCGGCCGGATTTCACGGCCGTTGCCGCCCCTGAACTCGCGAACGGACGGTAACGGTCGCGACACGATGCATCCCCCGCGGCGTCGGGGTGCACGGCGGATCGCCTTGTGCGGCGCAGCACGCAAGCTTCGGGCGCTGCCAAGGGATCGGATCGATCGCCTGCCGCCTCGGCTGGCGGCCCTGCCGGGGACCGGCTGTGGCACGATCGGCCCGGCCGTGGCGCTGCCGCGCGCGTATGCTGCGCCGGAAGGGTGCCGGACGTGCCCCGGCCCGATTCGAACGATGGAGATGGCGATGACCCGACCTGCGGACACCGAACCCGGCATCGCGCCGCGCGGCGGCCTGTCGCACGTGCGCGGCGACCGGGCCGTGGAGCTGTCGACGCTGACGATCCCGGCGCTGCTGGGGGAAACCGTCGCCCGCTTCGGCGACCGGCCGGCGGTGTGCTTCCGCGAGCAGGGCGTCCGCTGGACCTGGGGCCAGTTCGCGGCCGAGGTCGATGCGCTCGCCTCGGGGCTGCACCGGCTCGGCCTGCAGCGCGGCGACCGGCTCGGCATCTGGTCGCCGAACCGCAGCGAATGGCTGGTGACGCAGTTCGCCACCGCCCGCATCGGCGTGATCCTGGTGAACATCAACCCGGCCTACCGGCTCGCGGAACTGGAGTACGCGCTGAACCAGTCGGGCTGCCGGGCGATCGTCAGCGCCGAGCGGCTGAAGAGCTCGATGTACCTGGAGATGCTGCAGCGGCTCGCGCCGGAGCTGGCCACCGCGCCGGCCGGACAGCTGAAGGCCGCGAAGCTGCCGGCACTGCAGTTCGTCATCCGAATGGGCGACGAAACGACGCCCGGCATGCTGAACTACGACGATGTCGTCGCCAGCGGCCGCGAGGGGCTCGACGCGGCGAAGCTCGACGCGATCAGCGCCGCCCTGGACTGCTTCGATGCGATCAACATCCAGTTCACCAGCGGCACCACCGGCAACCCGAAGGGCGCGACGCTGACGCACCACAACATCGTCAACAACGCGCGCTTCATCGCGATGGCGATGCGTTTCTCGGACGCCGATGCGCTGTGCATTCCGGTGCCGCTGTACCACTGCTTCGGCATGGTGCTGGCCGTGCTGGCCTGCACCTGCACCGGTGCGCGCATGGTCTTCCCGGGCGAAGCCTTCGAGCCGCTGGCCACGCTTCAGGCGGTGGCCGAGGAGCGCTGCACCGCGCTGCACGGCGTGCCGACCATGTTCATCGCCGAGCTGGACCACCCGCGCTTCGCCGAGTTCGACCTGTCGAGCCTGCGCACCGGCATCATGGCCGGCTCGCCGTGCCCGATCGAGACGATGAAGCGCGTGGTTGCGCAGATGCACATGCACGAGGTGACGATCGCCTACGGCATGACCGAGACCTCGCCGGTGTCTTTCCAGAGTTCGACCACCGACCCGCTCGAGCGCCGCGTGTCGACCGTGGGCCGGATCCAACCGCATCTCGAGGTCAAGATCGTCGACGGCAGCGGCCGCACGGTGCCGGTCGGCGAGAAGGGCGAGCTGTGCACGAAGGGCTACGCGGTGATGCAAGGCTACTGGGGCGACGCGGCGCGCACGGCCGAGGCGGTGCGCGACGGCTGGATGCACACCGGCGACCTGGCGACGATCGACGCCGAGGGCTACTGCAACATCGTCGGCCGGGTGAAGGACATGCTGATCCGCGGCGGCGAGAACGTCTACCCGCGCGAGGTCGAGGAGTTCCTGTTCCGCCACCCCAAGGTGCAGTCGGTGCAGGTCTTCGGCGTGCCCGACCCGAAGTACGGCGAGGAGGTCTGCGCCTGGATCACATGCAAGCCTGGCGAGACCTGCACCGAGGCCGAGATCCGAGATTTCTGCCGCGACCAGATCGCCCACTACAAGGTGCCGCGCTACATCCGCTTCGTGAACGAGATGCCGATGACCATCACCGGCAAGGTGCAGAAGTTCGTGATGCGCGACAAGATGATTGAGGAGTTGGGGCTGGCGATGGCAAGAACGGCATGAGTTCCAGTTCGATTTGATGCAGACAAGCGCAATATGGGCAACCCTCCGATGAACCGTTCTTTGGCTATGGAACCAGTCTTCCTAGCGCTGGGCCAAACGGTGTACGTCTGTCAGTGTTTCGAGGGCAGCATCGTTGCTCTCCTCGCGCTTTTCAACGAAGAGGTTCACGGGACGAACGATGGTCGCGCCTTTCAAGCCACCATCGACAATGTTTCGCGGAAGACACTTGGGCCACTACTAGATTCCGCCCGCAAGATTGTCGATGTGGCGCCCCAAGTCGACGAGCTGCTGAAAGAGGGCTTGGAACTTCGAAACCGAGTCATTCATCGATTCGCCGACGAGTTCGCGGGCAAGGTGCAAAGTCCTCACGGTCGCGCCGAAGTAGTGGCCGAATTGTTTCGTTGGAGGCTTCGTTTGATCGAGTGCGATGACGCGGTACACGCGATGCTCAATGCAATACTTGCGCGCCGCGGCGTGAGCGTTCAGGACTTTGTTCGACGCGCTGACGATCTTTGGAACACTCTCAACCCGTCGGATGGCCAAGATGCACCCTCAAAGCATTGAAATGTGGCGTGGGAACTCCAGCCGCCCGCTACGGAAGGTACCGTCTGGCAGGCCCGGGCCTGCCGACCGCGAGTGAGCTTTCTTTCCACTTGGGAGCATCGATATGACCGACACAGTGATTGAACTGGCCCAACGGGGGCGCGCCTTGGCCGCCAAGGACCGTGAGCGCTTGGTGGACCTGCTGATCGATTCACTCGAAGACGCGCCCGATCCAGGCGTAGAGGAAGCTTGGCGTCTGGAAATCAGGCGCAGGGTCGCCGCCTACGAACGAGGCGAGGCGACGTTGTTCGGTGTGGACGAGGTCATGGCCGAGGCCAAGCGGCTTGCACGGTGAGAACGCTGCGCTTCGACTCCGCCGCCAGAGCCGAGCTGCTTCACGAAATCAAGTTCTACGGAGCCACTCGGCCCGGGACGGGCATCAAGTTTCAGGCTGCCGTGGAGTTGACACTGAACCGCATCGAACAAAGTCCGGCAGTCGGTAAGCCCGAGGAAGCTGGCTGCCGCAGGATGCGGGTGAAGGGCTTTCCCTTCTCCCTCGTGTACCGAGAAGAACCGGACGAGGTCGTCATCTATGCCGTTCGGCCCGACGCGAAGGATCCAGGCTATTGGCTCCAACGCGTGGGATAGCACTAGTCGTCAGACTCCACGTTTCCATGCAGGAATCTCAGAAATGTCCAACCCGCTTCCCGGCCTGAGCTTCGGCTTCGGCGAGACCCTCGACATGTTGCGCGACAGCGTGCAGGCCTTCGCGGCCGAGCAGATCGCGCCGCGCGCCGCCGACATCGACCGCGACAATCAGTTCCCGCCCGACCTGTGGAAGAAGCTGGGCGACCTGGGCCTGCACGGCATGACGGTGGCCGAGGAATACGGCGGCAACCAGATGGGCTACCTGGCGCACATCGTCGCGATGGAGGAGGTGTCGCGCGCGTCGGCCGCGGTGGGACTGAGCTACGGTGCGCACTCCAACCTGTGCGTGAACCAGATCCACCGCAACGGCACGCCGGCGCAGCGCGCGAAGTACCTGCCGAAGCTGGTCAGCGGCGAGCACGTCGGTGCGCTCGCGATGAGCGAGCCGAACGCCGGCTCCGACGTGGTCAGCATGAAGCTGCGCGCGGATCTCAAAGGCGACCGCTGGGTGCTCAACGGCGGCAAGATGTGGATCACCAACGGCGGCGACGCCGACACGCTGGTCATCTACGCGAAGACCGACGTCAACGCCGGCGCGGGCGGCATGACCGCGTTCATCGTCGAGAAGGGCTTCAAGGGCTTCAGCTGCGGCGCGAAGCTCGACAAGCTCGGCATGCGCGGCAGCAACACCTGGCCGCTGTTCTTCGACGACTGCGAGGTGCCGGTCGAAAACGTGCTGGGCGGCGAGGGCAAGGGCGTCAAGGTGCTGATGAGCGGGCTGGACTACGAGCGCGCGGTGCTCTCGGGCGGGCCGCTCGGCATCATGGCCGCGTGCCTGGACGTCGTGCTGCCGTACGTGCACGAGCGCAAGCAGTTCGGCCAGAGCATCGGCGAGTTCCAGCTGATGCAGGGCAAGCTCGCCGACATGTACAGCACCTGGTCGGCCTGCCGCGCCTACGTCTACGCCGTGGGCCGCGCCTGCGACCGCGGCGACCATGCGCGCACGCTGCGCAAGGACGCGGCCGGCGCGATCCTGTACTCGGCCGAGAAGGCCACCTGGATGGCCGGGGAGGCGATCCAGGCACTCGGCGGCAACGGCTACATCAACGACTTCCCCGCCGGCCGGCTGTGGCGCGATGCCAAGCTGTACGAGATCGGCGCCGGCACATCCGAGATCCGCCGCATGCTGATCGGGCGCGAGCTGTACGCGGAGTCGATGTGAGCCCCCTTTCGTTCGTCGGCGTCGGCCGCCGAGCGGTCGAACCCGGAGCCCAGGCATGGCGGTCCTGAAGACCCAGATCAACCCCCGCAGCGAGGAGTTCCGCGCGAACGCGGCGCGCATGCGCGCCCTGGTCGACGACCTGCGCGACCAGGCGGCGGCCGCGGCCCTCGGCGGCGGCGAGGCGGCGCGGGCGAAGCACACCGCGCGCGGCAAGCTGCTGCCGCGCGAACGCGTCGAGCACCTGCTCGACCCGGACACGCCCTTCCTCGAGATCGGCCAGCTCGCCGCGCACGGCCTGTACGACGGCGAGGCGCCTTCGGCCGGCATCGTCACCGGCATCGGCCGGGTGATGGGCCGCGAGTGCATGGTCGTCGCGAACGACGCCACCGTGAAGGGCGGCACCTACTACCCGATGACGGTGAAGAAGCACCTGCGGGCCCAGGAGATCGCACTGCAGAACCACCTGCCGTGCCTCTACCTGGTCGATTCCGGCGGCGCGTTCCTGCCGCGCCAGGACGAGGTCTTCCCCGACCGCGAGCATTTCGGCCGCATCTTCTACAACCAGGCGAATCTGAGCGCGCTCGGCATCCCGCAGGTGGCGGTGGTGATGGGCTCGTGCACGGCCGGCGGGGCCTACGTGCCGGCGATGAGCGACGAGACCGTGATCGTGCGCAACCAGGGCACGATCTTCCTCGGCGGCCCGGCGCTGGTGAAGGCCGCCACCGGCGAGGAGGTCAGCGCCGAAGACCTCGGCGGCGGCGACGTGCACACCCGCCTGTCGGGCGTGGCCGACCACCTGGCCGAGAACGACCGCCATGCGCTGCTGATCGCGCGCCGGATCGTCGCGAGCTTCAACCGGCGCAAGCCCGAGACCGTGACGCTCGAACCGGCCGAAGAGCCGCTGTACGACCCGGCCGAGCTGCACGGCGTGATCCCGGGCGACACGCGCAAGCCCTACGACGTGCGCGAGGTGATCGCGCGGGTCGTCGACGGCTCACGCTTCGACGAGTTCAAGGCGCGCTACGGCACGACGCTGGTCACCGGCTTCGCCCGGCTGCACGGCATGCCGCTCGGCATCGTCGCGAACAACGGCATCCTGTTCGGCGAGAGCGCGCAGAAGGGCGCGCACTTCATCGAGCTGTGCGCGCAGCGCGGCATTCCGCTGCTGTTCCTGCAGAACATCACCGGTTTCATGGTCGGCCGCCGCTACGAGAACGCCGGCATCGCGAAGGACGGCGCGAAGATGGTGACCGCGGTCGCGACCGCGCAGGTGCCCAAGGTCACGCTGATCCTCGGCGGCAGCTTCGGCGCCGGCAACTACGGCATGTGCGGCCGCGCGTATTCCCCGCGCTTCCTGTGGATGTGGCCGAATGCGCGCATCAGCGTGATGGGCGGCGAGCAGGCGGCCAGCGTGCTCGCCACCGTGCGCCGCGATGCGATCGAGGCGAAGGGCGGGCAGTGGTCGGCCGAGGACGAGGCGGCATTCCGGCAGCCGATCCTCGAGCAGTACGAAGCCCAGGGTCATCCGTACTACGCGACCGCGCGGCTGTGGGACGACGGCGTCATCGACCCGGCCGATACGCGCCGCGTGCTGGCATTGAGCCTGAGCGCGGCGCTGAACGCGCCGATCCCGCCGGTGCCGCGTTTCGGCGTGTTCCGGATGTGATGTATGATGTGTACACAGTTGTGATATTGAGCACATCATGCGCACCAACATCGACATCGACGACACGCTGATGGCCGAGGCGATGAAGGCCGGCCCGTACCAGACGAAGAAGGACGCGGTCGAGGCCGGCCTTCGCCTGCTCGCACGCCAGGCCGGTTATCGCGAGATCCTCAAGTGGCGCGGCAAGCTCGAGTGGCAGGGGGGCGACAGCGTCGACTGGTCGGCGCCCGCGCCGCCGTCCAGGGCGGTGGTGGCGGCGGAGCCGGCGCCGCGGGGCCCCGGGTCATCGGGCGGAAGGGGTACGCGCCGTGCTGGTCGTTGACTCGTCGGTCTGGATCGGCTTCTTCAACGGCGCGCACCGCCCGCCGGTGGAAGCGCTGGCCGGCCTGCTCGACCATGGCGAGGTGCAGATCGTCGTGCCCGACCTGGTGCTGTACGAGGTGCTGCGCGGCTTCCGGCTCGAGAGCGACCTGCGCGTCGCGCGCCGGCTGATGCAGGGCCTCGATGTCGAGGCGGCGGTCGACCCGGGGCTGGCGTCGGTCGCGGCCGACCACTACCGCAGCCTGAGGCAGCAGGGCTTCACCGTGCGCAGCGGCATCGACGTGCTGGTCGCGGCCTTCTGCATCGAGCGCGGCTATGCGTTGCTGCACGACGACCGCGACTTCGACGCGTTCGAGACGCTGCGCGGCCTGCGCGTCTGGCGCCACTGAAGCGCAGGATCTGGCGCGGCCTTGCCGGAAGGGACGTTCGATGTTCAAGAAGATCCTGATCGCCAACCGCGGCGAGATCGCCGTCCGCATCGCGACCACCGCGCGCCGGCTCGGCGTTCAGACCGTGGCCGTGCACTCCGACGCCGACGCGAACGCGCGCCACGTGCGTGCCTGCGACGAGGCGGTGCACGTCGGCGGCAACGCGCCGCGCGACAGCTACTTGAAGTGGGAGCGCATCATCGCCGCCGCGCAGACCACCGGCGCGCAGGCGATCCATCCGGGTTACGGCTTCCTGTCGGAGAACGCCGACTTCGCCCAGGCCTGCGCCGACGCCGGGCTGGTGTTCATCGGCCCGCCGCCGGCGGCGATCCGCGACATGGGCAGCAAGGCCGCCGCCAAGGCGCTGATGGAAAAGGCGGGCGTGCCGCTGGTGCCCGGCTACCACGGGGCCGACAACGACCCCGCGCGGCTCGCGGCCGAGGCCGATGCGATCGGCTACCCGGTGCTGATCAAGGCCAGCGCCGGCGGCGGCGGCCGCGGCATGCGCCGGGTCGAGCGCGCGGCGGACTTCGCCGCCGCGCTGGCCAGTTGCCAGCGCGAGGCCAAGGCCGCGTTCGGCGACGAGCACGTGCTGGTCGAGCGCTACGTCACGCGGCCGCGGCACATCGAGATCCAGGTCTTCTGCGACAGCCACGGCAACGCGGTGCACCTGTTCGAGCGCGACTGCTCGGTGCAGCGCCGCCATCAGAAGGTGCTCGAGGAGGCGCCGGCCCCGGGCATGAGCGAGTCGCGCCGCGCCGAGATGGGCGCGGCCGCGGTCGCGGCGGCGCGCGCCGTCGGCTACGTCGGCGCCGGCACCGTCGAGTTCATCGCCGAGGAGCGCGACGACGGCGACCTGCGCTTCTACTTCATGGAGATGAACACGCGGCTGCAGGTCGAGCATCCGGTGACCGAGGCGATCACCGGCCACGACCTGGTCGAGTGGCAGCTGCGCGTGGCCGGCGGCGAGCGCCTGCCGGCGCTTCAGCCCGAACTGGCGATCCGCGGCCATGCGATCGAGGCCCGCATCTGCGCCGAGAACCCTGACGCGAACTTCCTGCCCGCCACCGGCACGCTGCAGGTGATGCGCTGGCCCGCGCATGTCGGCTTCGCGCGCAGCGACGAGGCGCCGCGCGTCGACACCGGCTTCGGCGAAGGCGACGCGGTCAGCCCGTACTACGACTCGATGATCGCCAAGCTGATCGTCTGGGGGGCGGACCGGGCGCAGGCGCTGGCGCGGCTCGACGCGGCGCTGCGCGACACGCACATCGTGGGCCTGCACACCAACGTCGCCTTCCTGCGCCGGGTCGTGCAAACGCGCGCCTTCGCCACCGCCGATCTGGACACCGCGCTGATCGAGCGCGAGCGCGCCGCGCTGTTCGGCCAGCCCGGGCTGCCGCTGCCGCTGGGAGCCGCCGGCGTGGTCGCGCACCGGCTCGCGGAAGAGACGGCCGAGGAGGACGCCGACCCGTGGAGCCGGCGCGACGGCTGGCGCCTGGCCGGCGGGGCAAGCCGGCGCTTCGACCTCGAGGCCGGCGGCGAGCACCACGAGGTGACGCTCGAGCGGTTGCACGACGGCGGCACGGTGATGGTGCTGCAGGGTCAGCGTCTCGCGCTCGCCACCCACGCGCTCGGCGGCGACCGCTACGACGTGGCGCTCGGCGGCCACCGGCACGCCCTGACGGTCTACGCCGTCGGCGAGAAGGTCGCGGTCTTCGGTGCCGCCGGCAGCGCGCTGCTGGGCGAGATCGACCTGATCGCGCATGCCGGCGACCGCGCCGGCGAAGGCGGCCGCCTGGCCGCGCCGATGCCGGGCAAGGTGCTGTCGATCGCGGTCAAGGCCGGCGACCGCGTCAGCCGCGGCCAGCCGCTGGCGGTGATGGAGGCGATGAAGATGGAGCACACGATCCAGGCGCCGCACGACGGCGTCGTGGCCGAACTGCTGTACGCGCCCGGCGACCAGGTCGCCGAAGGCGCCGAGCTGCTGCGGCTGGAGGCGGCGACGTGAGCGCGCCGGGCCGCTCCCAAGCGCTCATCCCGGAGCACGCCGTGCGGAGGGTAACCTGGTGAACCACCTGCCGCCCCGCGTCACGCTGCTCGACGTCGGCCCGCGCGACGGCCTGCAGAACGAGCGCGAGCCGGTCTCGACCGAGGTCAAGGTCGAGCTCGTGCACCGGCTGCAGGCGGCGGGCTGCCGCGAGATCGAGGTCACGAGCTACGTCAGCCCGAAGTGGGTGCCGCAGATGGCCGACAACCACGCGGTGATGCGCGCGATCACGCGCGCGCCGGGCGTGCGCTACTCGGTGCTGACGCCGAACCTGAAGGGACTCGAGGCGGCGCTGGCCGACCGGCCCGACGAGATCGTCGTCTTCGGCGCGGCGAGCGAGGCCTTCAGCCGGCGCAACATCAACTGCAGCATCGACGAGAGCATCGAGCGCTTCCGCCCGGTGGTGGCGGCGGCGCTCGCGGCCGGCGTGCGCGTGCGCTGCGCGATCTCCTGCGCGCTCGGCTGCCCGTACCAGGGCGAGGTCAGCGCCGACGAGGTCGAGCATGTGGTCCGGCTGATGAAGGGGATCGGCGTGCAGCACTGCGGCATCGCGGACACGATCGGCGTCGGCACGCCGGCGAAGGTGCAGGCAGCGATGGAACGGGCGCTGAAGTACTTTCCGGCGGCCGAGCTCAGCGGCCATTTCCATGACACCTACGGCCAGGCGCTGACCAACATCTACGCCTGCCTCGAGCTGGGCATCCACCGCTTCGACGCCAGCGTCGCCGGCCTCGGCGGCTGCCCGTATGCCAAGGGCGCGACCGGCAACGTCGCGACCGAGGACGTGCTGTTCATGCTGAACGGCCTGGGCATCGAGACCGGCATCGATCTCGACGCGCTGGTCGACACCGCCGGCTGGATCAGCGCGCAACTGGGCCGGCCGCCGGTGTCGCGCGTCGCGCGCGCGCTGCTGGCGAAGCGGGCGGCGGCGTAGCGCTCGGCGCCGGCGTTCCGCACGCGGGCGCGGTCCGTCCGGCCCGAGCCGCTGGTCGATCAGTTGCGGACGGACGATTTCCGGCGTGACGCGGGTGTCGATGTTCTCTTCCGCCAGCCGCCGCGCCGCGTTCTCGGTCAGCAGCAGTTTCCGGATCTTGCGCCTGGGATTGGCCAGCGCCGCCGACACCGTGTGCCAGCCATAGAGGATTGCCGGCCCGTCGGCGTCGGAATCGCGGTCGCGCCAGGCGGGCCGGGGGGAGGATTTCCGCCCTTTTTCGAAGGATTTACCGCCGCCCTTGCGGAAGGGCGGCCTGCGGTCGCGCTCGTTCATGCAAGGCTTGTGTCACGGGTTCCGGATTCTGGCAATTTCGCCCCGATTAAGGCCGATTGGGCACCGTTTTGGCCGCTTCCCTTGGTTGACTTTGCGGGTCCGCTTACCCATAAACGCGCCCGACCGCGCTTCGTCACCGAAGCTGCGGGCCCAGCGCCATATCGATGGTTCTGTCCGCCGCCACGCCTTGCGGACGAATAGCTGACGCTGTTGGGACGGGGGAGTGTCCCGAGTGGCAAAGGGAGCTGACTGTAAATCAGCCGTCTTATGACTTCGCAGGTTCGAGTCCTGCCTCCCCCACCATCCTGCTTCGCGCCAAGGCGCTTCGCAGGACTACGGCCTGCCAGACCGCGAAGCAGGATGCCCTCCGAAGCCTTGGCGTAGGAGGGCTGCACCGGCGCGATTGGACCTTCCGGCTTGTCCCGC
>JAFLDG010000309.1 GCA_017302495.1 Burkholderiales bacterium | reverse complement strand
GCTGCCGGGCCGCCCGGCGGATCGGCGGCAGCCGCGTCGCGGCCGGCGCGGACCTCGTCGATGAAGTCGTCCGACAGGTGCGCGCGCGTGATCAAGCGCTCCTGCCCGGCCATCACGCAGGCGGTGCGCAGCACGTTCGACAGCTGGCGCACGTTGCCCGGCCAGCGGTAGCGGTCGAACAGCTCGAGCACGTCGGGCGCGAGCACGTGCCAGCGGTCGCTGCACTCGCGCTCGAGGATGCGGCCGACCAGCGCGCGCAGGTCGGTGCGCTCGCGCAGCGGCGGCAGGCGCACGGCCAGGCCGTTCAGCCGGTAGTACAGGTCCTCGCGGAACTGCTGGCGCTCGATCATCTCGCGCAGGTTGCGGTGGGTCGCGCAGATCAGGCTCACGTCGACGGCGATCGACTTGCTGCTGCCCAGCGGCACCACCTGCCGCTCCTGCAGCACGCGCAGCAGGTGCGCCTGCAGCGCCAGCGGCATGTCGCCGATCTCGTCGAGGAACAGCGTGCCGCCGCTGGCCTGGACGATCTTGCCGACCGCGCCGCGCCGGCGCGCGCCGGTGAAGGCGCCTTCCTCGTAGCCGAACAGTTCGGCCTCGATCAGCGTGTCGGGGATCGAGGCGCAGTTCACCGCGACGAAGGGCTGCCTGCCGCGCGCCGAATCGGCGTGGATCGCGCGCGCCAGCAGCTCCTTGCCGGTGCCGGTCTCGCCGAGGATCAGCACCGGGATCTGGCGGTCGAGCACGCGCTTGAGCTTGTCCACCACCGCCGCCATCTGCGCGTCGCCGCTGCGCAGCTGCTCGAGCGCCGCGCCGGCCTCGGCCGTCTTCTCGGCCGCTCCGCTCGCGGCCTCGCGCCGCGCCGGGCCGGCCGGCGCATCCAGGCCGGCGCCGGTCGCGGACGGCACCGGATGCACGGCCGCGGCCGGGGTCGCCACGGCCTCGGCCAGGCTGCTCCACACCGGCCAGTCGAAGCGCGCCAGCACGTGCAGCTGGCGGCCGTCGGGCAGGTACAGCGGCGCCGGCGTGGCCAGCGGCGAGCGGAAGCGGTCGACCAGCGCGTTCACGCTCGTGCCGAACAGCCCCGTCAGCGACTGCATGCGCAACGCCGCGCCGCTGATGCCGAGCTGCTCGAGCGCGCTGCGGTTGGCGCCGACCATGCGGCCGTCGGCCGTGACCGCGAGGATGCCCTCCATCAGCGTGCCGATGAACTCCGGCCGGCTGTGGAAGTGCAGCCGCATCGCCTGGCGGAAATCGTCGCTGAGCCAGCGGTTCTCGATCATGCGCGCCGACATGCGCACCAGCGCCATCGTGTGCTGGTGGTAGCCGTGGTGGTCGCCGGAGACGTCGAGCACGCCGAGGATGTTGCCGCGCGGGTCGAGGATCGTCGCCGCCTGGCAGGTGAGGAAGTGGTTCGCGTGCATGTAGTGCTCGTCGGCATACACGACGGTGGGCCGCTCCTCGATCAGCGCGGTGCCGATCGCGTTCGTGCCCTTGGCCGACTCGGACCAGTCGGCGCCGGGCTTGAGCGCGACCTTGGCCGCGCGCTCGAGGAAGCTGTCGTCGCCGGTGGCGTGGATGACCACGCCGCTGGCGTCGGTGAGCACGACCATGCTCTGCGAATCGACGATCTGGTCGTACAGCAGCTCCATCACCGGTGCCGCATGGCCCATCAGGCGGTGGTTGCGGTCGCGGGTGACGCCGAGGTCGGCGCGCGCGATCGGCGCGTAGTCGGGCCGGCCGATGCGCGACAGGCCGAGCGCGGCGCAGCGCTCGTGCGACGAATCGATGGCCTCGATGTGCGCGGGGGTGAACTTCTGCCCGGCGGCGATCGGCCGGCCGTGGTCGTCGTGGCCGGGGCGGGCCCTGGCGGCCGCGGGCGGGAAGAGGTGGGGCGGGCGCATCGTCTACTCCAAGGGGCAGGTCGTCGGCTGTGGCGCGGCCGGACGCCGATTGTCGGCCACTGTTCCAGACTCGTACACCGCGAGCCGGCGGCGGTCGCCGGGCGCCGGGTTGTGGCGTCCTGTGACAGTCGAACCCGGCTCGGTGGCGAATGCGGGACACTCGTGGCACAAGGCGTGCCAGCCCGCAGCATCGCCTTGCGGGCAGGCCCGGAGATCCCGGCCCGCCGATCGGGCTGGAACGCCGGGCGGTGCTCTGGCACGCCGCTTGCCTTCTGCAGCTGCATTCCTCGACGACCTGGAGACTCCCGATGAAACGCCTGTGCCCGCGCCTTGCGCCGCTCGCCCTGACCCTGATCCTGGCTGCCGCCGTCGGTACCGCCGCGGCCCACGGCGACGTGACGCCGCAGGCGGTCGACACGAAGGACCTGCCGCAGCTCGGCAAGGACTGGAAGCCGGAGAACCCGTACCGCGGCAACGCCGCGGCGATCAAGATCGGCACCTCGGCCTACAACCAGAACTGTGCCCGCTGCCACGGCCTCGAGGCGGTGTCCGGCGGCATCGCGCCCGACCTGCGCAAGATGGACAACGAATGCGCGACGCTGAAGGACGCCAAGAAGAAGGCGAGCTGCGTGAAGGACGTCGACGAGTACTACGCGGCTTCGGTGCGCAAGGGCAAGGTGCGCAACGGTGCGGTATACATGCCGCCTTTCGATGGCATCCTGCAGCAGGAGGCGGTGTGGTCGATCAAGGCCTATCTGGAAACGCGGCGCGAGAAGCCGCTGTGACGCGGCGCCGCTTCGTCGCCGCCGGGCTGGCGGCAGCGGTGCTGCCGGCGGCCTGGGCGCAGACCGCGCCGGCCGGCGTGCTGGCGAAGCTGCGCGAACGCGGCACGCTGGTCGTGGCGGTCTACCAGGACCTGCCGCCGTTCAGCGCGGGCGGCAAGGGCATCGACGTGCAGGTCGCGCAGGCGCTGGCCGACGCGCTCGGCCTGAAGCTGACCCTGCTGCCGTTCATCGCCGGCGAGAACATGGACGACGACCTGCGCAACATGGTCTGGCGCGGGCATTACCTGGGCCACGGCCCGGCCGACGTGCTGCTGCACGTGCCGGTCGACCGGCCGCTGATGGACGCGAACCCGCGGGTGCAGATCTTCGCGCCGTACTACCGCGAGCGGCTGGCGATCGCCCGCGACGTGAAGCTCGTGCCGCGGATGGAATCGCTCGACGACTTCGCCGGCCGCAAGATCGCGGTCGCCGGGTTGAGCCTGTCCGGCTGGCTGCTGATCGGCACCGACGGCGGCCGCTACCGCGAGCAGCTCGTCACCAACTGGGTCGACGGCTACCGCGCCGCGCAGGCGCTCGAGCGCGGCGAGGTCGCAGCCGCAGCCGGCACGGCGGCGGAACTGGAGGCGGTGCTCGCCGGCGATCCGCGCTTCGTGATCGAGCCGCTGCCGCTGCCGCGCGGGCGCGACGGCTGGGCCATCGGCCTGGCGGTGCGCAAGGAATCGACCGATCTCGCGCAGGCGCTGCAGGCGGCGGTCAACCAGCTCGCCGAATCGGGCCGGCTGCGCGAGATCTTCGGCGACGCCAAGGTGGGCTGGCGCAAGCCCTGACGGTCGCGCGCCGCCGGGCGCCGGGGGCCCGGCGGTGGCGGCCACCGCGGGTCCCCGGCGCCGGCGCGACCGGGCGGCGGCATCCGTGCCGCGACCTGTTCCGGGGTGTTCCGGGCGGCGCCCAGGTGCAACAACCGGAAACAGGGGTAAACCCTCGGCCGGCTGCCGCGTTCAAACCCGGGGTGCGCGGCGGGCGCGGGCGGGATGCGGCGTCGCTGCGAGCGCCGCAGTCGGCCAAGGCCGGATGGCCGCCGTCGCCGCCGGACGGCAGCTATCATGCTGCACTGCAGCAATGATCAACCGAACCCTTCGATTCGCCGTGGCGCTCGGCACGGCCATGCTGGCGTCGACCGCGGCCGCGTTCGGCTTCGACGAGGTCGCCCGCGAAGCCGAGCGTCTGGCCGCGTCGCCGTACCAGCCGGCGCCGGCCGCGCCGGGTCTGGCCGCGCTGAGCTACGACGACTACCGCGCGCTGCGCTTCCGGCCCGAGCGCGCGCTGTGGGCGGACACGGGCTCGCCGGTGCAACTGCAGTTCTTCCCGCTCGGCCGCGGCAACGTGCGGCCCTTGCGGCTGCACGAGATCGTCGCCGGCGAGGTGCGGCCGATCGCCGTGCCGCCGCCGGACTTCCGCAACGACGGCACGGCGCCCGGCGTGCCGGTGGCCGGCGCCGCCGGCTGGCGCGCGCACCTGCCGCTGAACGACCCGGCGCGCCGCGACGAGCTGATCGTCTTCCTCGGCGCGAGCTACTTCCGCGCGGTCGGCGCCGGCCTGCACTACGGGCTGTCGGCGCGCGGGCTGGCGATCGACACCGTCGGCGGCGGCGGCGAGGAGTTCCCGGCCTTCACCGCGTTCTGGTTCCACCGCCCGCGGCCGGGGGCGACGGAGCTGCACTTCCTGGCCCTGCTCGACAGCCGCAGCGCCACCGGCGCCTACGAGTTCCGCGTCCGGCCTGGGGCCACGACCACGGTCGACGTGCGCGCCCGCATCCACCTGCGCCGGCCGGTGGCGATGCTCGGCATCGCGCCGCTGACCAGCATGTTCCTTTCGGGCGAAACGCAGCCCGCCGCCGACGATTTCCGGCCCGAGGTGCACGACTCGGACGGCCTGCAGATCGCCTTCGCCGACGGCGAATGGCTGTGGCGGCCGCTGCTGAACCCGCGCGGGGTCTTCGTCAGCAGCTTCGCGACGCGTTCGCCGCGCGGCTTCGGATTGATGCAGCGCGACCGCGCCTTCACCAGCTACGAGGACCTCGAGGCGCGCTACGAGCTGCGGCCGAGCGCCTGGGTCGAGCCGCTGGGCGACTGGGGGCCGGGGTCGGTGCAGCTGCTGAAGTTCGGCACGCCCGACGAGACGCACGACAACATCGGCGCCTGGTGGCTGCCCGATCCGCTGCCGGCCCCGGGCCGGCCGCTGGAGCTGGCCTGGCGCGTGCATTTCGGCGGCACCGGGCTGGCTCAGCCGCCGGGCGCCTGGGTCGCGCAGTCGCGCCGCGGCCACGGTTACCGCGAGGCCGGCGTGCCCGGGCGCTCCCTGCGCCCCGGCCACT
>JAFLDG010000308.1 GCA_017302495.1 Burkholderiales bacterium | reverse complement strand
CGGCCTCGCCGGGGGCCGAACTGGGCTTCACGCTGCTGCGCGCCGAAGTCGATCTGCGGCAAGGCCGCGCCGCACCGGCGGTGGCCGCGCTGGCCGCGGTGCCGGCGCCGGCTTCGCGTGCGCTGCTGCTCGCCCGTGGCCAGGCCGCGCTCGCGCTGGGGCGCAGCGACCCGGCCGCCGCCGGCCCCGAGTTGCAGCGCAGCGCCGAGGCGCTGCGGTCGTGGGTCGCGCTGCAGCGGCAGGATCCGCCCGCCTGGGAACTGCTCGGCCAGACCGACGATGCGCTCGGCCGCCCGTTGCGGGCGATGCGAGCGCAGGCCGAGGCCCGGGCGGCGATCGGCGACCTGAACGGCGCGATCGACCGGCTGCGCGCCGCGCAGCACCTGGCCCGCAGCGGCAGCGCGAACGACTTCATCGAGGCTTCGGTCATCGACGCCCGGCTGCGCGACCTGCTGAACCAGCGCCGCCAGCTGGCTGAAGAGTTGCGTGCGCGCGGCGGCCGGCAGCCGACGCCGGACTGACGAGACGCCCCGGCCGGGGCGCGGCAACGGGCAGAATCGACGCCGTCGTCACCTGCCCGCCCCGCTGCTGCCATGACCGGCACCGACCCACCCGCCGCCGACGCGCTCTTCGAGAGCCGCCTGCACTCGCTGCCGCTGCTCGCGCGCGGCAAGGTGCGCGACAACTACGCGGTGGGCGGCGATCGCATCCTGATGGTCGCGAGCGACCGGATCTCGGCCTTCGACGTGGTGATGGGCCAGCCGATCCCGGGCAAGGGCCGGCTGCTGACGCGCATGGCGCTGTTCTGGTTCGACCGCCTCGCGCACGTGGTGCCGAACCACCTGACCGGCGCCGACCCGCTCGGCGTCGTCGCGGCGGACGAGCGCGCGCAGGTCGAGGGCCGCTCGATGCTCGTGCGCCGGCTGCGGCCGCTGCCGGTGGAGGCGGTGGTGCGGGGCTACCTGGCCGGCTCGGGCTGGGCCGAGTACCAGCGCAGCGGCGCGGTCTGCGGCGTGGCGCTGCCGGGCGGGCTCGGGCAATCGGCCCGGCTGCCCGAGCCGATCTTCACGCCGGCGACCAAGGCCGAGGCCGGCGCGCACGACGAGAACATCCCCTTCGCGCAGATGGCCGCGACCATCGGCGCCGACCTGGCCGCGCAGGTGCGCGAGGTGTCGCTGCGGCTGTACCGCGAGGCCGCCGCGTACGCGCTCGAACGCGGCATCGTGATCGCCGACACCAAGTTCGAGTTCGGCCTGGACGAGGCCGGCCGGCTGACGCTGATGGACGAGGTGCTGACGCCGGACTCGTCGCGCTTCTGGCCGCTGCCGGGCTGGCGCGAGGGCGCGACGCCGCCGAGCTACGACAAGCAGTACCTGCGCGACTGGCTCGAGGCGGTGCGCATCGACGGCCGGCCGTGGGACAAGCGGGCGCCGGCGCCGGCGCTGCCGGACGAGGTCATCCGCGGCACCGCGGCGCGCTACGCGGAGGCGCTGCGCGTGCTGACGGCCTGAGCGCGATGACGTCCCGCCTGCTCGAACGGATCGAGGCGCAGATCGCCGCGGCGGCCGACCCGGTGCGCCGGGCCTGCTGGCGGGCGCAGCGCGCGATCTACCTGGCCCGGCAGGGGAGCCACGACGCGGTCGTGGCCGAGGTCCAGGCCATCCGCGACACCTTCGGCACGCGGCCGCAGGCCGAGGTCACGGCCTGGGTCAGCCTGGCCGAAGCGGTGAACAGCTTCTACAGCCACCCCGGGCCGCAGGCGCTGGATCGGCTCAAGCGCGCGCAGGCGCTGGCGCGTGCGATCGGCCATGTCGAGCTGCAGGCGCTGTGCGCGGCCTGGCTCGCGCACCTGGAGTTCAACGCGAACCGGATGGAGACGATGGTGCAGCATGCCGCCGAGGCGCTGCGCCTGGCGACCCCGGAGCACCACGCCGCGCTGGCCCGTGCGAGCCTGGTCGTCGCCGACGCCTACCACTTCGCCGGCCGCTTCGACCGGGCGAAGGACTGGTACGCCGCCGTCCGCCGCCACGCGCTGGCCGAGGGCGACGACGCGATGATCAGTGCGATGCTGCATAACGTGGCAGCGCTCAGGGTAAATCGGGTACATCTTGCCGATTCGTTTGGTGAAGTTCGCAGCGATGAACTCCAACGCGCGGAGATGGAGACGGATTCGGTCGAAAGCTATGACTTCGGAATTGGAACGCTGTCCCTGAAGTCGTTTGTTCCGCTCCTCAGGGCGCAGTTGCTTGCAGTGAAGCGCCGCTTTGGCGAGGCGATCTTGATTCTCGACGCTGTAGATCAGGAGCCGGACTTCCTGCCAAGACGCGAAGCGCAATTCCGTGCAGAGCGAGCTTGGTGCCGAGCAAACATTGGGGACTTTGAGCTCGCGCGTGGCGATATTGAGCGCGCGCGCCAATGCTTGGCAGTCGCAAGCGACGCGGACGATCTTGCCGCTACGCACTCTCGAGTCGCATCAACGCTTCGGATGCTGGGCGACCTAGAGACCGCGGAAGCGCATGAACGGAGTTCAAGGGAGGAACTTCGGCTACATAAGGAAGAGCAAGATTCGCTTCTCGCTCTGGTCGGCGCGCACTTTCCAATGTGCCCGTCCAGCGGTCAATGACGGTCAGAGTCGCTGCCCGAAGACTCGCTCCATGGCGGTGTCGATGACCATTCCGCACAAGCTGTAGAGCAAGGAGCCGAGCAACGCAGCCCAGAACCCGGTGACCCCGAAACCGTCCAGCAGCGATGCCGCGCCCCAGAACATCAATGCGTTGATCACGAACAGAAACAGGCCGAGCGTGAGAACGGTGACCGGCAGGGTCAGCAGCACCAGCAGCGGCCGGACCAACGTGTTGAGCAGGCCGATGACGAAGGCGGCAAGCATCGCGGAGCCGTAGCTTTCGACCAGGACCCCGCTGTAGAGATGGGCCACCAGCAGCAGCGCTGCCGCCTGCAGCAGCCAACGGACGATCAGCTTCATGCGGCCAGCATAGCGCCGCCGCGCGCTGCGATGGCCCGCAGCGTCGGCGTTTGGCAACCGTTGCGCGCATTTCCGCTTCTCAGGGGCGCAGCCACGCATTAACATCGCGGCCGCCGGTTTTCCGTCTCATACGAGGGTGGTCGACACCTCAGCGGAGCCCGGTTCCAAAACGACCCGATGGAGAAACGACGAATGGCAACTGCAAAGAAGGCTCCCGCGAAGAAGGCTCCGGCCAAGAAGGCGGCGGCGAAGGCTGCCCCGAAGAAGCCGATCGCCAAGACCGCGGCAGCGAAGAAGGCCGCTCCCGCCAAGAAGGCGCCGGCCAAGAAGGCGGCGGCGAAGAAGGCCCCGGCGAAGAAGCGTGCGCCGAGCGCGGCGTTCATGAAGGCGATGACGCCGAGCGCCGCGCTCGCGGCCATCATCGGCGACAAGGCCCTGCCGCGGACCGAGGTGACGAAGAAGGTCTGGGACTACATCAAGAAGAACAAGCTGCAGGACGCGGTCAACAAGCGGATGATCAACGCCGACGCCAAGCTGAAGGAGATCTTCAAGAAGGCGCAGGTGTCGATGTTCGAGATGACCAAGCTGATCAGCTCGCACCTGAAGTGACGCCGTCCGTGCCGGCGCGGCCGGCACGGGCCTGACGCTCCACCCGGGTCGCCGGCGGCGCGGAGCCGCCGGCCTCTCGAGGCCAGACGACCGAGCGATTCCCGGTGCCCGCCGGCGCCGTGGGTTCGCCTGCCTCGGCGCACGAACACCCATCGCACGCCGCACACGGCGCACGACCGTGCTCCGGTCGGTTCGGCCGCCGCGGCGTGGACCACGCCGCAGGCTGCCCGGGTTCAATGCGCCTCCGCCGGCGCCAGGTGCGGTGCCAGGAAGCGCCCGGTATGGCTCGCCGGATCGGCGGCGATCTGCTCCGGCGTGCCCGCGGCCACCAGCCGGCCGCCCCCGGCACCGCCCTCGGGCCCGAGGTCCAGGATCCAGTCGGCGGTCTTGATCACGTCCAGGTTGTGCTCGATGACGACGATCGTGTTGCCGGCGTCGCGCAGCTGGTGCAGCACGCGCAGCAGCTGTGCGGTGTCGTGGAAGTGCAGCCCGGTGGTCGGCTCGTCGAGGATGTACAGCGTGCGCCCGGTGTCGCGCTTGCTCAGCTCGAGCGCCAGCTTCACCCGCTGCGCTTCGCCGCCCGACAGCGTGGTTGCGCTCTGGCCGAGCCGGATGTAGCCCAGGCCGACGTCGAGCAGCGTGCGCAGCTTGCGCGCGATCGCCGGCACCGCGGCGAAGGCTTCGTGCGCGTCCTCGACCGTCAGGTCCAGCACCTGGGCGATGTTGCGGCCGCGGTACAGCACTTCCAGCGTCTCGCGGTTGTAGCGCGCGCCGTGGCAGGTGTCGCAGGGCACGTAGACGTCGGGCAGGAAGTGCATCTCGACCCGGATCACGCCGTCGCCCTGGCAGGCCTCGCAGCGCCCGCCGGGTACGTTGAAGCTGAAGCGCCCGGGACCGTAACCGCGCTCGCGCGCCGCCGGCACCTCGGCGAACAGCTCGCGCAGCGGCGTGAACAGGCCGGTGTAGGTCGCCGGGTTGCTGCGCGGCGTGCGGCCGATCGGGCTCTGGTCGACATTGATCACCTTGTCGAAGGCGTCAAGGCCCTCGATCTCGCCGTGGGCGGCCGGCTCGGCGTGGCTGCCGTAGAGCTTGCGCGCGACCGCGGCGTAGAGCGTGTCGTTGACCAGCGTGCTCTTGCCCGAGCCGGAGACGCCCGTGACGCAGGTGAACAGGCCGACCGGGACCTCCGCCGTCACGCCGCGCAGGTTGTTGCCGCGCGCGTCGACGATGCGCAGCAGCCGCGGATCGGCCCGGTCGGCCAGCCGCGCGCGCCGCTTCGGCACGTCGATCCGCAGCCGGCCGGCGAGGTAGCTGCCGGTCAGCGAGTCGGCCTGCGCCGCGACCTCCCTTCGCCTGCGCGTTGTTGGCGCGGTAATGCAGCACGCAGCCGTTGTCGCCTGCGC
>JAFLDG010000307.1 GCA_017302495.1 Burkholderiales bacterium | reverse complement strand
GTGGGGCCGGCCGACCAGGCGCTGCGCCTGCTGCTGCGGCACAGCGAGTGGTGGGAACGGCTCGCAGCCGAGGACCACGAACTGCTGCACCACCTGCCGGAGCCGCACGGGCCGCTGAGCAACTGGCTCGAGCGCCAGCTCCACGAGCACGGGCCGCTGGCCTGGGGCGCGCTGCGCGAGGGCCTGGGCGACGAGCTGCGGGCGGCCGCCACGGGCCTGATGGACTCGGTCGCGGTAGACGACGTCGTCGAATTCGACGACCTGCGCCGGGTGATCAACCTGCTGTGGCGCCGGCAGCTGAAGGAGCGCGGCGAGGAACTGGCGCGCCTGGGCGACGACGATCCGCAGGCGCGGCGCGAATTGCTGGAGGTGCACCGCCGGCTGCAGGCCCTCGACAACCCTGCGGCCCCCGTGCCCCGGGAAGGGCGCAGCGGGCCCGCCGCGATCGCCTGAGGCCGGCGGGCACGCCGATCGCGGCGCGCGGCTCCTTGTGAACGGCGCGACCGCCCCCGATATAATCCACCGTTTGCCGCCGCAGACGTGACCGTCAGCACCTCCGGGCCCTGGCCACCCGCGACACGGGTCAGCACCTCCGGCCTCCTTCACCCGCAAGGGCTGCGCCGCACCGGCGCTCGCGGCTGTTCACACGATCGTTGTCACCGGCGCCCGAGCGCGCGTCGGCAGCTGCCGCTCGCGATTCGCGCGCGGCACGCTGCCGGTTCGCGTGAGCTGTTCACCGCCCCGACTTCCACCCGCAGAGGACGCGCATGACCGCCAAGAAGCCCGCCACGCCGACCAAGACCTCCCCGGCGCCCCAGGCCAAGGGCAAACCCGCGGCGCCCGCGCCGAAGGCCTCGGCGGCGAAGCCGGCTGCCGCCAAGCCGGCGGCGAAACCCGCGGCCAAGGCCCCGGTGAAGGAGCCCGCCAAGCCCGCCGTCGCGGCCAAGCCGCAGGCCAAGGCCGCGGCGCCCGCGAAGCCGGCCCCCGCGCCGGCGAAGGTGCCCGCCCGGCCCGCGCCGCCGCCGGCCCCGGCCAAGGGCAAGAAGGGCGCGAAGCCGGAGCCGCAGCCGCTCGCGGAGCTGGCACCCGACGACGATTTCGCCGATCTGGAGTCGGACGCCGAGATCGCGACCGTCGATACCGACGCGGAGGCCAAGGCCAAGGCCAAGCCGCTGCGGATGAAGGTGTCGCGCGCGAAGGAGCGCGCGCTGATGCGCGAGTTCGGCCTCGAGGAAGCGACGCTCACCGAGGAGGAGGTGGTCAAGCGCCGGCAGGAGCTGAAGACGCTGATCAAGATGGGCAAGACGCGCGGTTTCCTGACGCACCAGGAGATCAGCGACCACCTGCCCGAGAAGCTGGTCGACAACGAGATCCTCGAAGCGATCGTCTCGATGCTCAACGACATGGGCATCGCGGTCTACGAGCAGGCGCCCGACGCGGCGACGCTGCTGATCAGCGGCAGCAACACCGCCACCGCGACCGACGAAGAGGCCGAAGAAGCGGCCGAGGCCGCGTTGTCCACCGTCGATTCCGAGTTCGGCCGCACCACCGACCCGGTGCGCATGTACATGCGCGAGATGGGCACGGTCGAGCTGCTGACGCGCGAGGGCGAGATCGAGATCGCCAAGCGCATCGAAGGCGGCCTGCAGGCGATGATGCTGGCGATCAGCGCGAGCCCGACGACGATCGCCGAGCTGCTGTCGATGGCCGACAAGATCGCGTCGAACGAGATGAAGATCTCGGAGGTCGTGGACGGCTTCGTCAGCGACGACGAGGCCGACGACTACGTCGCCGAGGAGGACTTCGACGAGTTCGACGACGAGGACGACGACGACGGCATGGGGGGCAGCAAGGCGCTGACGAAGAAGCTCGAGGAGCTGAAGATCGCCGCGCTCGCCAAGTTCGACGAGATCCGCGCCCAGTTCGACAAGATGCGCAAGGCCTACGAGCGCGAGGGCTACCGCAGCCACGCCTACGACAAGGCGCAGCACGCGATCAGCGACGGCCTGATGACGATGCGCTTCACGGTCAAGACGATCGAGCGCCTGTGCCACATCCTGCGCAGCCAGGTCGACGACGTGCGCCGCTACGAGCGCGAGATCCGCAAGATCGTCGTCGACAAGTGCGGCATGCCGCAGGAGCACTTCATCCGCACCTTCCCGGCCGGCATGCTGAACCTGAAGTGGTCCGAGCGCGAGGTCGCCGCCGGCAAGCCTTACAGCGCGGTGCTGCAGCGCAACCTGCCTGCGGTGCAGGAACTGCAGCAGAAGCTGATCGATCTGCAGGGGCGCGCGGTGGTGCCGCTGGACGACCTGAAGCAGATCAACAAGAAGATGAACGAGGGCGAGAAGGCCTCGCGCGACGCGAAGAAGGAGATGATCGAGGCCAACCTGCGGCTGGTGATCTCGATCGCGAAGAAGTACACCAACCGCGGCCTGCAGTTCCTGGACCTGATCCAGGAGGGCAACATCGGCCTGATGAAGGCGGTGGACAAGTTCGAGTACCGCCGCGGCTACAAGTTCTCGACCTACGCCACCTGGTGGATCCGGCAGGCGATCACGCGCTCGATCGCCGACCAGGCGCGCACGATCCGCATCCCGGTGCACATGATCGAGACGATCAACAAGATGAACCGGATCAGCCGCCAGCACCTGCAGGAGTTCGGCATCGAGCCCGACGCGCCGACGCTGGCCGAGAAGATGGAGATCCCCGAGGACAAGATCCGCAAGATCATGAAGATCGCGAAGGAGCCGATCTCGATGGAGACGCCGATCGGCGACGACGACGACTCGCACCTCGGCGACTTCATCGAGGACACGAACAACGTCGCCCCGGTCGATGCGGCGATGCAGGCCGGCCTGCGCGACGTCGTCAAGGACATCCTCGACAGCCTGACCCCGCGCGAGGCGAAGGTGCTGCGCATGCGCTTCGGCATCGAGATGAGCACCGACCATACGCTGGAAGAGGTCGGCAAGCAGTTCGACGTGACGCGCGAGCGCATCCGCCAGATCGAGGCCAAGGCGATCCGCAAGCTCAAGCACCCGAGCCGCAGTGACAAGCTGCGCACGTATCTGGACAACCTGTAGGGTTGGCCGGATGCGTGGCCCGCGGGAGCGGGCTGCCGCGCAGCGGCAACGCAGCTTGCGGCGAAGCCACAAGCTGCGCACGTATCTGGACAACCTGTAGGGTTGGCCGGATGCGTGGCCCGCGGGAGCGGGCTGCCGCGCAGCGGCAACGCGAATTGCGGCGAAGCCACAAGCTGCGCACCTACTTGGACAACCTGAAAGGGTTGGCCAAGTAGGTACCGCCGCAGGCAGCGGCGATTGGGCAACTCAGGACGTACCTGGACAACCTGTAAGGTCGGCCCGGTCCGTGCCGCCGCAGGCGGCGCCAACTGCGCAGCCGGCGGCGCGCGGCGTGCGCCGCAGCCTCGACCGGCACCGGTCCTCGTCGCCGCCCCTAGCTCGCCTGCCCTCCCGGAACGGGGCGCGCCGCGCATTAAACTGTCCGGCGGCATGACGCAGATCTCCGAGCGCACCATCCTCTTCGCCGATCTGCGCGGCAGCACCGGGCTGTTCGAGACGCTCGGCAACGCCGAGGCCACGGCCGTCGTCACGCAGTGCGTGGCTGCCCTCGGCCCCCCGGTGGCGCAACGCGGCGGCCACGTCGTCAAGACCCTCGGCGACGGCCTGATGGCGGTGTTCGACACGCCGGCGCAGGCGGCGAAGGCGGCACTGCAGATGCACGAGGCGCTCACGGCAGTCACCGCGCGCGGCCTCAGCCAGGGCGGCGGCTGGGCCGCGCTGCACGCGCTGACGCTGCAGATCGCGGTCGCACGCGGCGAAGTCGTCGACATGAACGGCGACTGCTTCGGCGATGCGGTCAACGTCGCCGCGCGCCTGCTCGACCACGCCGGCGACAGCGAGACGCTGGTCACCGGCGCGGTGCTCGAAGGGCTGCCGGCCGCCCAGCGCCGGCAGTTCCGCAGCCTCGACCAGATCGTGCTGCGCGGCCGCGTCGAACCGGTGCCGGTCTTCGTGCTCGGCGGCCGGCGCACCGACTCCGCGGCCACCCAGTTCGGCGACGTGGCGCCGCCGGTGGAGCCGGACACGATCCGCCTGAGCTGGCTCGACCATGGCGTCAGCTTCGCCAGCCGGCAGATGCCGGTGGTGCTCGGCCGCAGCCCGCAGGCGCACTACCGGGTGGACGATTCGCGCGTCTCGCGTTCGCACGCCCGGCTCGACTGGCACGGCGGCGGCTTCCAGCTCAGCGATCTGAGCTACAACGGCACCTACGTGCGCTTCGCCGACGGCGAGATCGTCAGCCTGCGACGCGGCAGCTGCACGCTGCACGGTCGGGGGTCGATCGGCCTCGGCGGCTCGCCGGCCGATCCGACCTCGGCCTGCGTGCGCTTCGAGGTGCTGCGTTTCGGCGACGCCGATCCCCTTCCCTGAGCCGCCGGGGTCGCATGCACCTGCTCTACGTCGACGACGACCGCATCAACCTGATGCTGTTCGAGGCCGCCTGCCGCCACCTCGACGGCGTGACGGCGGCCACCGCAGGCGACGCCGACGAAGCACTGCAGTGCGCGGCGCGCCAGCGTCCCGACCTGCTCGTGATCGACCTGCACCTGGACGCCACCGACGGCCTCAGGGTGCTCGGCACGTTGCGCGCGAGCGGCCTCGCCGGCATTCCGGCCTACCTGTGCTCGGCCGACGACGACCCGGGGCTGCAGGCGCGCGCCCGCGATGCCGGCTTTGCCGGCTGCTGGGCCAAGCCGGTCGAGCCGCCGGCGTTGCAGGCCGCGCTGCAGGCGCTCGCCGGGTCGCCGCCGTGATGAGCCGCACCTTCCGTCGCGGGCCGCGCCGCGAAGGCGCGGCGTGAGCGGGAGGGATTCCAGTGGATAGATTTTTCAGACGCATTATACAGCGTACTTTCATTTTACAGGGTTTCAAAAGATAAAGGGCAGATAGTTTTATTCACATTCAATATGACGCCAACTGTAAGGAATGA
>JAFLDG010000306.1:2701-5091 GCA_017302495.1 Burkholderiales bacterium | reverse complement strand
CAGCCAGCCCTGCGCCCATTGCAGCGCGGCGTCGAGGTGGCCGAGCGCGGCCGCGGTCGGCTCGGCGCCGAGCTCGAAGGCTTCGCCGCGGATCGCCAGCAGCGTGCACGGCGGCGGGTCGCGGCCGAGCACGCCGGCATAGACGTGCAGCAGCGCCGGCGGCGACAGGCGATGGCTGCCGACCGACGCATCGGCGCCCGGCACGACCGCGGTCGCCTCGAAGGGTGCGGCGCAGGCCCGGCTGGCGTCGACGAAGAGCACGCGCTCGCGGCCCTGCAGGTCGAGCACGTGCTCGATCATCAGCTGGTGGTCGTCGAACAGCTCGACGCGCGCCGGGTCGTGCGGCGCCGCGCGCAGCCGCTCGACGAACAGCGGCCCGAGCGCGTCGTCGCCGCGGCTGCGGTTGCCCCAGGCGAAGACGAGCAGCGGCGCGGGCGGGGTCATCGCGGCTTCAGCCATGCACGAAGCCCTCGTCGGCCGACTTGCGCACGCGGTCGACGAGGCCGCCGTCGGCGCCGACCAGCGTCACCTCGAGCGGCATGCTGCCGAGCGCGTGTGTCGCGCACGACAGGCAGGGGTCGTAGGCGCGGATCGCGACCTCGATGTGGTTCAGCAGCCCTTCGGTCAGCTCGTGGCCGTCGAGATGGTCGCGCGCGACCGCGCGCACCGCCTCGTTCATCGCCTGGTTGTTGTGCGTCGTGCTGACGATCAGGTTGCACATCGTCACCAGGTCGTCGTCGCCGACCTCGTAGTGGTGGATCAGCGTGCCGCGCGGCGCTTCGATCACGCCGACGCCGGCGCGCCGGCGCTCGCCGCCGGCCATCCGTTCGCCGGCCAGGATGTCGGGGTCGTCGAGCAGCTGGGCGATCACCTCGACGCAGTGCAGCACCTCGATCATGCGCGCCCAGTGGTAGGCGAGCGGCGCGTGCACGACGGCGCCGCCGTGCGCGGCGACGAATTCCTGCCGCCGCACCTCGGCCCGCGGCGTGGCGATGAAGTCGCAGTTCTGCAGCCGCGCCAGCGGGCCGACGCGGTACCAGCCCTGCTCGCGCCCGAGGCTCTTCAGGAACGGGAACTTCATGTAGCTCCAGGGCTTGACCTCCTCCTCGATCAGGTCGAGGTAGCCCTGGTCCGACGCGCCGTCGAACAGGATCGCACCGTCGGCGTCGCGGGCGCGGATCACGCCGTCGTACAGCTCGAAGGCGCCGTCGGCGCGCACCAGCGACAGCAGGTTCGCGGGCACGGTGCCGAAGCGGTCGTACAGCGCCGGGTTCTGCGCGTGCAGCTTGGCCGCCAGGTCGACCGCGCCCTGCGCCCAGTCGATCATCTGCGGCAGCTCGCGCCGCAGCAGCTCGCGGTCGTCGGCGCTGACGTGCTTGTTCACGCCGCCCGGCACCGAGCCGGTGCCGTGCACCCGCTTGCCGGCGGTGGCGCGGATCACCTCCTGGCCGTACTTGCGCAGCAGCACGCCCTGCTTCGCGACCTCGGGGTAGGCGGCGGCGACGCCGACGATGTTGCGCCGGGTGACCTCGGAGTCGAAGCCGAACAGCAGATCCGGGCTGGAGAGGTGGAAGAAGTGCAGCGCGTTGCTCTGCATCACCTGGCCGACATGCATCAGCCGGCGGATCTTGTCGGCGCTGGGCGTGACCGGCAGCGCGCCGACGACGCGGTCCAGCGCCTTGCTCGCGGCCAGGTGGTGCGACACCGGACAGATGCCGCAAAGCCGCTGCACCATCACCGGCACCTCCCAGTACGGCCGGCCCTCGATGAACTTCTCGAAGCCGCGGAACTCGACGATGTGCAGCCGCACCTGCTGCACGCGGTTCGCGCCGTCGAGCAGGATCGTGACCTTGCCGTGGCCTTCGACCCGCGAGACGGGGTCGATCGCGACCCGCCTGAGCTTCTCCGGTTGCGCAGCGGTTTCGAGCGAGCGGACGGCGTCAGTCATATTGGATCAGCCCATGGCCCAGGTGCGGCGTGCGCCCGGCCAGCAGGTCGGTAAGGAACGCCCAGAACGCATCGGCGCTCGGCGGGCAACCGGGCAGGAAGTAATCGACGTGCACCACCTCGTGGATCGGGTGCACCTTGTTCAGCGGCAGCGGCAGCTCGGGGTCGTTCGGCACGCCGCTGCCGGCGCTCAGGCCCGGCCGGGTGCGGTAGACGTCGACCAGCATGCGGCCGACGTCGAAGTGGTTGCGCTGCGCCGGCAGCCCGCCGGTGATCGCGCAGGCGCCGACCGCGACCAAGGTCTTGCAGTTGGCGCGGAAGTCGCGCAGCACGTGCACGTTCTCGGCGTTGCACAGCCCGCCTTCGACCAGGCCGAGGTCGCAGTGGCCGACGGCCTTGATGTCGGTCAGCGGCGAGCGGTCGAACTCGATGTGCTCGACCAG
>JAFLDG010000306.1:0-2601 GCA_017302495.1 Burkholderiales bacterium | reverse complement strand
AGCGCCATGTCGGTGTCGGCGAGCCGGCCGCTTGCGCTGTTGACGATCAGGTGCGTGCGGATGCCGTGGCCGGCGATCGCGAACACGTTCTTGCCGTCGACGTCGCGGCTGGCGCGCACGCACAGCTCGCACAGGATGCAGCGATTGAAGTCGAGCAGGATGTCCGGGTGGCTCGCGTCGACCGGCCGGTTCGGATAGAACTCCTCGAAGTGCGGGCCTTCCATGCCCATCTGGTAGGCCGTGGCCTGCAGCAGGCAGTGGCCGCTCTTCTCGCAGCTCGGGCAGAAGTGGTTGCCCTCGACGAAGAGCATCTGCAGCAGGGTCTTGCGCTGCGCATTCAGCTCGTCGGTCTCGCTCTCGACTTCCAGCTCCGGCGCGGCGCGCGTCGTGCACGCCGCCAGCAAACGCCCGCCGGCCTTGACCGTGCAGACGCGGCACGAGCCGTGCGGCGCGAAGTCGGGGTGCCAGCACAGGTGCGGGATGTAGCGCCCGGCGCGGGTCGCGGCCTGCAGCACGGTCTCGCCGGGACGGAACGGCACGTCCTCGCCGTCGAGGGTGAAGAACGCCTCGGCGGCGGGTTCGGGGATCGTCGGGCCGGTCATGGCGGGGTGGTGCCGAAGTGGGCGCCGGGGTCGTCGCGGCCGGTCATCCGGCGGGCGATCGCCAGCTCGGCGTCGAGGTCGAAGCCGGGTTCGAAGTACAGCGACTTCAGGTGCCGCTCGTAGGCCGGGCGGAACTTCGCGATCGTGTCGCGCAGCGGGTTGCAGGCGGTCGCGCCGAGGCCGCAATGGGTGGCGCCGTGCATCAGCTTGTCCAGCTCGAACAGCACGTCGATGTCGTGGCGCGAGCCGCGGCCCTCGGCCAGCTTGTCGAGCCTCTTGACGACCAGCGCGGTGCCGACCCGGCACGGCGTGCAGAAGCCGCAGCTCTCGTGCGCGAAGAAGTGGGCGAAGACTCGCGCCACCTCGAACAGGTCGCGCGAGCGGTCGAAGACCATGAACGCGCCGGCGGTGGGCACGTCCTCGAAGGCGATGCGGCGGCCGAACTCGAAGGCCGACAGGCACACGCCCGACGGCCCGCCGACCTGCACCGCCTGCGTGTCGCGCGCGCCGCAGTCCTCGAGGATGCGGCCGATGCGTGTGCCGAACGGGTATTCGTAGAGCCCCGGCCGCTCGCAATCGCCGGACACCGAATGGATCTTCGTGCCGGTGCTCTTGCGCGTGCCGATGCCCGCCCACCAGTCGCCGCCCTGCACGACGATCGGGCTCACCGCGCAGAAGGTCTCGACGTTGTTGACGATCGTCGGCTGGCCGAGGTAGCCGTGCTCGACCGGGAACGGCGGCCGGATGCGCGGCGTGCCGCGCTTGCCTTCGAGCGACTCGATCAGCGACGACTCCTCGCCGCAGACATAGGCGCCGGCGCCGAGGTGGATCGTGATGTCGAAGTCGAAGCCCTCGCGGCCGAGGATCGCTGCGCCCAGCAGCTTGGTCGCGCGACGGCGCGCGAGCACGCCTTCGAGGTGCCCGAGCAGAAAGCGGTACTCGCCGCGCAGGTAGAGCAGGCCGCGCTTCGCGCCGATGACGAACGCGGCGATCGTCATGCCCTCGAACACCGCGTCGGCGAAACGCTTCAGCAGCACGCGGTCCTTGAAGGTGCCGGGCTCGCCCTCGTCGGCGTTGCACACGACGACGTGCTCCGCGCCGGGCGCTTGGCGGCACAGATCCCATTTCAGCCCGGTGGCGAAGCCGGCGCCGCCGCGGCCGCGCAGGTGGCTGCGCTTGACCTCGGCCAGCGTCGCTTCCGCCCCGCGCGCCAGCGCGGCGGCGAGCGCGACACCCGGCGCCGGCGCCGGCTCGACGAGCAGCAGGTCGGCGCGGCAGATGTTGTCGTGAACCTCCGACCACTCGGCCGGCCAGTCGGCCACCGGCACCCGGCCGCGCACCAGCCCGGCGAGCTGGGCGACCCGGGTCGCATCGAGCCGCGTCACCACCTGGTGATGGTTGACCAGCAGCGCCGGGCCCTGGTCACCGAGGCCGGTGCAGGACGTGCGGTCGACGCTGACCAGCCCGTCGGCCGACAGCTTGCCCGGCGCGACGCCGAGGCGGCGGCACAGGTCGGCCAGCAACGCCTCGCTGCCGAGCATCCGGTCGGTGACGTTGTCGCTGAACAGGATCCGGTAGTCGCCGACCGGCTCGAGGTGGAAGAAGCGGTAGAAGCCGGCCACGCCCTCGACCTCGGCCAGCGTGCGGCCAAGCGCGGCCGCGATGCGCGCCAGGTCGGTGCGCGGCAACCAGTGGCGCTGCGCCTGCCACTCGCGCAGGATCTGCACCAGCGCGTGCGGGTCGCGGCCATGGCGCTGCAGCAGCGCGTCCAGCGCGTCGTTCGCGTCGGGGGCGGATGCGGTCGGGCTGGGCATGGGCCCCATTCTGGACGGCGGCGCGCGCCGCCGGATGACATAACTCAACGAAGCGCTGGCAATCCGGCGGTATCCGTCATTGCCAGTTCAACCGGCGATGCCTTCGGCAGGCCGATTGGCGCGACGGGTTGTGCAGCACCGCCGATGGTCTCGAGGTCGAATGGCCGCGCCGGTGGAACCGGAAG
>JAFLDG010000305.1 GCA_017302495.1 Burkholderiales bacterium | reverse complement strand
GCAGCTCCACCCAAGACCAGCAGCCGGTCAACGATAGGCAAAAATATGTTATTATCGTAGGTGTGGGCAGAGGCTGGGGCCGCATCTGGCCCATCGACAGCAATGTACCTTCGCCGCGCGCCTGGCCGAGCGGCGCGGGCTGACGCCGGCGCAGATCCGCACCGCGGTGCGCTTTGCGCAGCTGGCGCAGGGCGAGACCGCGGCCGACGCGGCGGCCTTCGAGGCGCTGGTGCAGCGCCAGCTCGCCAACGCCGATCAGGCGCTGGGCAACGGCGCGGGCGAACGCGGCGCGCGGCCGGTGGTCACCGCCTACGACCTCGACCTGCTGAATGTGGAGTCGCGCTTCGAGGTGCCGAAGATCGTCGCGGCGCTGCAGCGCCGCGGCCACGGCAGCCTGTGCTTCCACGGCGCGCCCGGCACCGGCAAGACCGCGCTGGCCGAGCACATCGCGCAGCACTTGAGCCGGCCGCTGCTGGTGCGCCAGGCGAGCGACCTGCTCAGCAAGTACGTCGGCGAAACCGAACAGAACATGGCGCGCATGTTCGACGAGGCGCAGCACGAAGACGCGGTGCTGCTGCTCGACGAGGCCGACAGCTTCCTGCGCAGCCGGCGGCTGGCCGAGCGGCACTACGAGGTCAGCGAGGTCAACGAGATGCTGCAGGGCATGGAGCGCTTCGCCGGCGTGTTCATCTGCACGACCAACTTGTTCGACGACCTGGACGAGGCCGCGCTGCGCCGCTTCACCTTCAAGCTGCGTTTCCGGCCGCTGACGCGCGCGCAGCGCGAGCGCATGTTCATCGCCGAGGCGCTGGGCGGCGACGGCGGCGCGCTCGGCGACGAGCAGCGCGCGCGGCTGGCGCAGCTCGACCAGCTGGTGCCCGGCGACTTCGCGGCGGTGAAGCGGCAGGTCGAGATCCTCGGCGTCGCCTTCGATCCGGACGAGTTCCTGAGCCAGCTCGAAGGCGAGCACCGGGTCAAGCCCGAGGTGCGGCAGCGGCGCGGGATCGGGTTCGTGCGCAGCTGACGCGGCCTTCAGCGCCGGCGCAGGCGGGCGGCGAGCGCGTCGACCGTCGAACCGTCGTCGACCTGGCACTCCCAGACCGTCTCCACCTGCCAGCCGGCGGCGCGCAGTTCGGCCTGGTCGCGCCCGGCCTGCGCCTGGTTCGCGGCGATCTTCTGCGCCCAGGAGCCGGCGCGGAACCGGTCCGCCGAGTGGTCGAGCGCACAGCCGTGGCCGTGCCAGAAGCAGCCATGCACGAAGATGACTGTCCGCCGTTTCGGCAGCACGAGGTCCGGCCGTCCGGGCAGGTCGCGGCGATGTCGGGCGAAGCGCAGTCCCCGCGCATGCAGCCGGCAGCAGAGCGTCCGTTCGGGGCCCGCGTCGCTCGGTCGTGTCCGCGTCACCACGGCTCGACGACGAGGTGCGAGGGAATCTCCGGAGGGCACGGCGAAGCGATCGAACGGGTGGTTTTCGGCACGTGGAGGTTCACTGGAAAGAACCTCTGCGACGCCGGGCGCGGGCGAGCAAGTATGACCGGCCGGCGGCACCCTTGGAGCAGATGAGCGCTGGCCACCGGCTCAGCTCCGCTCGGCCCTACTATGCGGCCATGCCGACATGCGTTTAGATTGCCGCGAGGGATCGGCCTGGTCCGCTCACACCTTCTACGTGCCAAGCAAGGAGTCCGAATGGGCATTGATGTCTTCCGCGGCCCCACGCACTTCCGCGTTCAGCCCGCCAACGTCGAGGCATTTGAACGGGTCTTCGAGCAGACTTGGCTTGGCGATTGTTGGGTGCTGATCAAGGACGCGCAGGGGGCCATCACCGACATCCAGCAGAGTTGCGTACCGGGTCCACCGTTCGAATTCGGCGACATGGAGAAGCTTGCCCCATTCGTCGAGGCTGGCTCGTTCATCACCCACGAGTCGTTTTGGGGTGACGATGTCTGGCGCTTCACGTTTCACGGCGACTCAGTGACCGAGGACACCGTTCCGCTGGAAGAGCGCTAGCTTTGCGCTGCTTGCAGCGTGTCCACCGTCGGCAGATGGACTGAGCGCTACTTCAGGCGCCACGGCCCGGAGTCTGCAACTCGCTCAACCTTTCCTTCCGCTTCCAGCTCGCGCATGAGCGCGACAACCCAGTACTGCTGGTTGGACGAAGTCGCGTTGCGATAGGGCCCCCAGTCAAGGCCGCACTCCCGAAAGATCTCGGACAGACGCAGCCCCCGCCTACCGGGCTGACACATATCGGAGTTCTTCATGAATTCGGAGACAAGCGCTTTTGCTTCAATCCTCAACGCGCGCCCTCGCTTGTCAAAGCCGTCCAAGTTGACCCCCGGACCTGTTTGCAAGATTGTGCACCGTGCAGGGATGCTCCCATGCCAAGCCCGCAGCAGAACGGCCCGCGAGCCGCAGCATCGTGCTGCGGATTCCTACAATGGCCGCATGGTTGCCCCCCCCTACACCCGCGCCGCCGCGCTGCCGGCGCTGCTCGCGCAGCGCATCGTGATCATCGACGGCGCGATGGGCACGCTGATCCAGCGCTTCGGCCTCGGCGAGGCCGATTTTCGCGGCGAGCGCTTCAAGGACCATCCGAAGGACCTGAAGGGCAACAACGACCTGCTGGTGCTGACGCGGCCCGACGTGGTGCGGCAGATCCACGACCAGTACCTGGCCGCCGGCGCCGACCTCATCGAGACCAACACCTTCGGCGCGACCCGGATCGCGCAGGAGGACTACGGCCTGGGCGACCTCGCGCGCGAGATGAACGTCGCCGCGGCGCGCATCGCGCGCGCGGCCTGCGAGGCGGTGGCCACGCCGGAACGGCCGCGCTTCGTCGCCGGCGCCCTGGGGCCGACGCCGCGCACCGCGAGCATCAGCCCGGACGTGAACGACCCGGCGGCGCGCAACGTCGGCTTCGACGAGCTGCGCGCGGCCTACCACGAGCAGGCGAGCGGGCTGCTCGAAGGCGGCTGCGACCTGTTCCTGGTCGAGACGATCTTCGACACCCTGAACGCGAAGGCGGCGCTGTTCGCGCTCGACGAGCTGATGGAGGCCACCGGCGAGCGGCTGCCGGTGATCGTCTCGGGCACCGTCACCGATGCCTCCGGGCGGATTCTGTCCGGCCAGACGGTGGGCGCGTTCTGGCATTCGGTGCGGCACGCGAAGCCGCTCGCCGTGGGCCTGAACTGCGCGCTCGGCGCGGCGCTGATGCGGCCGTACATCGAGGAGCTGGCCAAGGTCGCCGGCGACACCTGGATCAGCTGCTACCCGAACGCCGGCCTGCCGAACCCGATGAGCGAGACCGGTTTCGACGAGACGCCCGAGGTCACCGCCGGCATGCTGGCCGAGTTCGCGCAGGCCGGCTTCGTCAACATCGTCGGCGGCTGCTGCGGCACGACGCCGGCGCACATCGCCGAGATCGCCCGGCGGGTGGCGGCGTACCGGCCGCGCAGCAAGGCCGACCCGCTGTTCGCGCCGCTGCTCGCGGCTTGAGCGCCCGCGCCGCCCCGAATCCGCCGGCGCAGGCGGCAGCGCGATGAAGCGCAAGGGCTGGCGGCCGCAGTTCGTCAACATCCACGGCCAGCCGTGGTCGGTCGTCGAGCACGGCCGCCCGGACGAGCCGGCGTCGGAGAAGGCGCCGCCCAAGGACCCGGCTGCGCTCGGCCTGACGCCGGCCGATGTCGAGCGCGTGTTCGACGCGCTGTGCCTGGCCGGCTGGCAGCGCGGCAAGACAGCGCTGCAGCAACTGCTGCGGGGGCTCGGCTGGCGGCGCAGCGACGGCCGCGGATTCGGCGGCGAAGAGGTCGGCGCGGCGCTGCGCGCGCTGGTCGATGCCGGCCGCGTGCACCGGTTGCCCGACCAGGGTTACCGGCTCGACTGGGCGCAGCGCCGCGCGCGGCTGCCGGCGCTGCTCGCCGAACCGGCCGCGCGCGACGCCTGGCGCGTCTGGGCCTGGGCTTCGAGCGGCGCCTACGGCCCGCTGGAAGGGTCGACGCCGTGGGCGAACGTGCGCCAGCCGGAGGAGGCCGAGTCGCTGTGGCTGCTGGTGCTGGGCAGCGGGATGACGATCGAGGCCTACAACGCCACCGCGCGCAAGGCGCTGGTCTACGCGTCGGCGGCCGACGCGCCGTTCGGTGCGCTGGCCAAGCTGGTGGAGATCGGTGCCCAGGGTCGGGTCGATCCGCGGCTGTGGTGGGCGCTGCTCGGCAGCCTCGACCAGGACGACGGGCTGCGCCGGCATCCGGCGCTGCTGGGCTGGATCGACGCCGAGCTCGGGCGGGCCGGGGCCGTGGTGCCGTTTCACCTGCGGCTGCGCATCGCGGAGCGCCGGCTGCACGCCGGCCGCTTCGACGCGATGCATCAGGCGCTGCAGAGCGACGCCAACTGCGAGCCGTACGTGCCGGTGCTGCAGGCCGGGCGTGCCGCGTACGAGGGGTCGTGGGCTGCGGCGGCGACGGGGTTCGCCGCCGCGCTGAAGGCGCTCGGCGCCCAACTCGGCAAGCGGCGCGGCCTGGTGCCGCGAAGCCTGCAGCAGTGGCAGGCGCTGGCGCTGATCGCCCAGCCCGAGGCCGCGGCCTGGACCGCGGCGCACAAGCTGTGCGTGGCCGAGTCGGGGTCGCGAACGCCGTCGGCGTTCGACCCCTGGGGGCGATGGGCGCACGCGGTCGCGGTGCGGCTCGGCGATGCGCGCATC
Organism: Burkholderiales bacterium; assembly: GCA_017302495.1. Taxonomy (GTDB): domain Bacteria; phylum Pseudomonadota; class Gammaproteobacteria; order Burkholderiales; family Burkholderiaceae_C; genus Rubrivivax. Next base: position 403 of record JAFLDG010000305.1, on the reverse strand, counting down.
GAGCCGAAGGTCTTCGCCGCGGCCGGCGGCCGCTTCCACGGCGACCCGGACGTCGAGGCCGACAAGCTGATCCTCGCGGCCTGGCTCGACCAGCGGCCCGAAGGCTGGTCCGCTGCCCATGTGCAGGCGGTGGCCGACGCGCTGCATGCCGACGGCCTGCCCTGGAAGGCCGACCTGCTCGCGCAGGCTGCCGAACGCTTCGGGCTGACGCCGCCGGCGCGGCCGGCCGACGCGCCGCCGCCGTGGGCGCCGCGTTTCTTCGCGCCGGCGCAGGCGGCCTGGCGCGACGCGCTGGCGGCAATCGTCGCGCTCGGCGACGGCCGCGCCGCCACCGCCGAGGCGCCGCTGCAGACGCTGCGCTGGCGGCTCGCGCTCGACGACGAGGGGCGGGTCGCGAACCTCG
>JAFLDG010000304.1 GCA_017302495.1 Burkholderiales bacterium | reverse complement strand
ATGCACCACAGGCCGGGCCGACGGCGGGGTGGCCAACGGAGTGAATGAGAATTTGGCTGAACGGAGTTGGCCACCCCGTCGGCGGCCCCGTGCGCCGCGTTGAAGCGCCGCAGTGGCTGCTTTCGTCGCAGCGACGAAGTACCGCTCAGGGCCGGAAGCAGCTTTCAATTTCCGGCGAACGCGGATCGATGCGACGCGGCGGCCCGATGCGGCCGCCGCCTACTGGACCAATTCGTTGGCACTCAACAGCGTGGACCGCGGCAGCGCCACGCCCAGGGCCTTGGCAGTCTTCAGGTTGATCACCAGTTCGAACTGGGTCGGCTGGCTGACCGGGATCTCGCCGGGATCGGCTCCGGCGGCGACCTTGCCGATGTAGCTCGCCAGGCCGCGGTAGGCGGTGCGCATGCTCTCGCCGTAGCTCATCAGGCCGCCGTCGTCGACGTACTCCCGCAAGCCGTAGAAGGCGGGCAGCCGGTGCTGTGCCGCGAGGGCGACGATTTCGCCCCGCCGGGCGACGAAGAACGGCTCGTCCGGCAGCACGAGGATGCCGGTCGCCTGCTGCCGCATCGCGGCGTCGAACGCGGCAGGCAGGGTCGGGTCCGTCGGCTTGCGCCCCGCCTCGACGCGAACCAGCTGCACGCCCAGCCGCTGGGCGATCGGGCCCAGCGCCCGCCACATGCGCGGATGCACCGCGCTGCCGCTGTCGACCAGCACCGCCACCGTGGCCGGCTTCGGCAGCACACCGGCAAACAACTCCAGCATCTTCGGCATCAGGTCTTCGGCCTGGCTCGCGAGCCCGGTGACGTTCGCACCGGGCCGGGCCAGGCTGGCGATCAGCTGCTGACCCACCGGATCGGCCACCGCCGCCATCACGATCGGGGTGGAGCCGGGCGTCGAGCCCAGCGCCTCGCGCGCCACCCGCGTGGTCGGCGTGCAGGTGGTGACGACCGCATCGAGGTTCAGCGCCGCCAGCTCGCGCGCATAACCCGGCACGAGCTGCACCCGTCCTTCGGCGTAGCGGCGTTCGATGCTCAGGTTGCGGCCTTCGACGAAGCCCAGCGCGCGCAGCCCCTCGGCCAGCGCCACCTCCTCGTGCGGCATCGGCGCGTCGCCGAACAGGATGCCGATGCGGATCTTCTTCGGGGCCGGCTGCGCCAGCGCCGGCGCGAGCGCCGACAGCAGCAGCGAGCCGATCAGGAGTGCGCTTCTGCGTTGCATGGGGTGCCGCGTCCGGTTCGGGTGCTTCGATCGCTCAACCGCGAAGCCCGGCCACCGCCTGGTGTGCGGCCTCGACGCCCTGCGCGACGATGCGCGCCTTCCAGCCGTCGGTGTCGACGTAGAACGCGTCGCGCATCTGGCGCTTGATGTGCGCGCGCATCGATGCCGGCGCCTCCGGGTGGTTCTCGAGCCACTGCTCGGCGCGCAGCGCGTCCAGCACCTGCTCGAAGGGCAGCGTGCCGTACTCGAGCGCGATGCCGGTGGTCTCCGCCTGCGGGCATTCGTCGCCGGCGGCGGTCCAGATCATGCCGGTGATGCGGGCGGACTCCGAGCTGCCGTCGTAGATCGAGGTCACCGCGTCGCCCCACCAGCGGCGGGCGCGCGCGACCGCTGTGGCGGCGTCCGGCCCGGCCCAGATGCGCTCGCCGTGGCCGCTGGGGCCCAGCCCGGTGTGCAGGTCGATCCAGGCCAGACGCCGGCAGCGCCGGCCGTGGTCCTGCAGCACGTGGCGCAGCGTCTGGTGGCTCCAGGTCGGGTTGCGGCCGCCGTAGAAGAGGCCCTGCGGGTGCTCGTACTGGCCGGTCGAGATCGCCGCCTGCAGCGCCTTCTGCCCATGCGCGGCGACGAAGCTCGCGATCCCGGCCTTGACCTCGGGGTTCGGCGGCCACTCGGCCGGCACGACCAGATGGGCGATGCGGTCGTAGTCGGGGTTGCGCGGCAGCGGCCGCGCGAAGTCCTGGAAGTTGCGGTTCAGGTCGACGTTCTCGTGCGTGACGCGGCGGATCCACGAGAAGCCGTACGGGTTCAGCGCGTGCAGGAACAGCACCGCGACCCCGGCCGCGCGGGCCGCGTCGCGAAAGCCGTCATCGGCGAGCAGCGCGCCCTGCACGCCGGAGCCGCAATAGCCCTCGACGCCGTGGCAGGCGCTGCTGACGATCAGCAGCGCCGGCGCGTCGGCCGGGCCGTCGCGCACCACGTCCAGCGCCAGCGTCTCGCCGTCGCGGCCGACCAGCGGGTGCACGTGGGTCGCCACGTCCAGCCCGGCGCCTTCGGCCGCGGCCAGGAACTTGGCGCGCGCCTCGGCGTAGCTCTGCGCGAAGAAGCGCGACGGGTTCATCGGCAGGGCCTCGCGGCTGCTTCAGCGCGGCGTCGCCAGCCACTTCTCGGCCAGCCGCACCCAGGCGGTGGCGCCGAGCGGGATCAGCTCGTCGTTGAAGTCGTAGTTCGGGTTGTGCAGCGTGCACGGCCCGAGGCCGTGGCCGCCGGCGCGGTGCGCGCCGTCGCCGTTGCCGATCAGGAAGTAGCAGCCGGGCTTTTGCTGCAGGAAGTAGCTGAAGTCCTCCGAGCCCATCGTCGGCTCGAACTCGAGCACGTTCTCCGGCCCGACCACCTCGCCGAGCAGCTTGCGCGCGAACTCGGTCTCGGCCTCGTGGTTGACGGTGGGCGGGTAGTTGCGCTTGAACTCGAACTCGCAGGTGGCCTCGAAGGCCGCGCAGGTGCTCTCGGCGATCTGCTGCATCCGGCGCTCGACCAAGTCGAGCACCTCGGTCGTGAAGGTGCGCACCGTGCCCTGCAGCACGCAGTCGTCGGGCACGACGTTCGTGGCCTCGCCGGCGTGGATCATCGTCACCGAGATCACCGCGGTGTCGATCGGCCGCTTGTTGCGCGAGACGATGGTCTGGAAGGCCTGCACCATCTGGCAGGCCACGGGCACCGGATCGATCCCGTTGTGCGGCAGCGCGGCGTGGCTCCCCTTGCCGCGGATCGTGATCTTGAACTCGTTCGAGCTGGCCATCACCGGCCCGCTCTTCAGCGCGAACTGGCCGACCCTCATCCCCGGCCAGTTGTGGATGCCGAAGATCGCCTCCATCGGGAACTTGTCGAACAGGCCGTCGCGCATCATCTCGCGCGCGCCGCCGCCGCCTTCCTCGGCCGGCTGGAAGACGAGGTAGACCGTGCCGTCGAAGTTGCGGTGCCTGGCGAAGTGCCGCGCCGCGGCCAGCAGCATCGCGGTGTGGCCGTCGTGGCCGCAGGCGTGCATCTTGCCGGGGTAGGTGCTGGCGTGCGCGAAGTGGTTGTGCTCGGTCATCGGCAGCGCGTCGATGTCGGCGCGCAGGCCGACCGCGCGGCTGGACGTGCCGTTCTTCACGATGCCGACGACGCCCGTCTTGCCCAGCCCGCGGTGGACCGGGATGCCCCAGTCGGTGAGCGCCTTCGCGATCAGGTCGGCGGTGCGTTCCTCCTGGAAGCACAGCTCCGGGTGGGCGTGGATGTCGCGCCGCATCGCGCTGATGGTCGCGGCGTCGGCGAGGATGGATTCGATCAGTTGCATCGGCGGCTCCGGCAGGTGGGCGTCGAATCCATCTTACTTCCGCGGCCGGCGCGTGTCGCCCGATGCCTATTGGCCCCGCCGCGCGCTAGGATGCCGCCGCCATGCCCGCCGCTGCGCCGCGCCCCATCGCCGACCTGCCGAGCCCGCCGGGCTGGCCGCTGTTCGGCCATGTGTTCGAGGTTCGGCGCGCACGCATCCACCGCGACGTCGAAGCCTGGGCGCGCGCGTACGGCCCGGTGTTCCGGCTGCAGTTCGGCCGGCGGCCGATGCTGGTGGTCGCCGACCACGAGCTGATCGCCGCCGCACTGCGCGACCGGCCCGACGGCTGGCGTCGCGTGCCCTACACCGCGCAGATCGGCGCCGAGATGGGGCTGCCGCAGGGCCTGTTCAGCGCCGAGGGCGACGACTGGCGGCGGCAGCGGCGCATGGTGATGGCGGCCTTCGCGCCGGGCCATGTCCGCGCCTACTTCCCGCAATTGCAGCAGGTGCTGCTGCGCCTGCGCGGCCGCTGGCAACGCGCGGCGGCCACCGGCGCGCCGATCGTGCTGCAGGCCGACCTGATGCGCTTCACGGTCGACGCGATCTCGGGCCTAGCGTTCGGCAAGGACATCAACACGATCGAAGCCGGCGACGACGTGATCCAGCGCCACCTGGACCAGGTGCTGCCGGCGATCTTCCGCCGCGTGCTCAGCCTGCTGCCGACGTGGCGCTGGTTCAAGACCGCGGCCGACCGCGAGCTCGACGCCAGCGTCGCGGTGATCCAGTCGACGATCGCCGGCTTCGTCGCCCAGGCCCGGCAGCGCCTGGGCGAAGACCCGCAGCGCCGCGCACAGCCGAGCAACCTGCTCGAGGCGATGATCGTCGCGGCGGACGAACCCGGCAGCGGCGTCGACGACCGGCATGTCGCCGGCAACGTGCTGACGATGCTGCTCGCCGGCGAGGACACGACCGCGAACACGCTGGCCTGGATGCTCGACCTGCTGTATCGGCATCCCGCGGCGCTGGCGCGGCTCGCCGACGAGGTGCGCCGGCTCGCGCCCGACCCGGCGGCCTACGGCTTCGAGCAGATGGAGCGACTCGAGTACCTGGATGCCTGTGCGGCGGAGACGATGCGGCTGAAGCCGGTGGCGCCGTTCCTCGCGCTGCAGGCCTTGCGCGACACGGTGCTCGGCGATGTCGCGGTGCCGCAAGGCACGCAGCTGTGGTGCGTGCTGCGTCACGACAGCGTCGACGCGCGCCTCTTTCCCGATCCGCAGCGCTTCGAGCCGGCGCGCTGGCTCGGCGGGGGTGCCGCGCTCGTCGCCGGCGCAAAGCGGGCGGCGATGCCCTTCGGCAGCGGGCCGCGCACCTGCCCCGGCCGCTACCTCGCGCTGCTGGAGATGAAGATGGTGATCGCGATGCTGCTCGCGACCTTCGACATCGAATCGGTGGCCACTGCCGACGGCGCGCCGGCCGAGGAGCGCATGGCCTTCACGATGCAGCCGGTGGGCCTGCGGATGCGGCTGAGGGCGCGTGCCGCCGGCGCCGCGGCCGACGCCGGCGCGACCGTGCCG
>JAFLDG010000303.1 GCA_017302495.1 Burkholderiales bacterium | reverse complement strand
AAAGGCGTGCTGGACTGCTTGATCATGGGCAGCCCCTTGACCAGTGCGCGAAGATCCCGCGCCGGCTGGCGCGGCGTGCTGTCGCACCACGAGCAGTTCGGCGCGCTGACCGCGGCCCTGGTGGCCGAGCGGCTCGGATTGCCCGGCGCGGCGCCGGAGAGCATCCTGGCCGCGCAGCACAAGCTGCATGCGCGGCGCGTGCTGCAGCAGGTGGCGCCTGAGGCCAGCGTGGCCTTCGCGCCGCTCGACGCCGAGTACGGCGGGCCGGTGCCGGACGGGCTCGGGTACCCACTGTTCGTCAAGCCGGTGAAGGCGGCGTTCTCGGTGCTCGCGCGGCACATCGAAACGCGCGCCGCGCTGCACGACCACACCCGCTTCGGCCGGCGCGAACTGTGGGTCATCCGCCGGCTGGTCGAGCCCTTCGACCGCGTCTGCCGCCGGCGCCTGCCGCAGGCTGGCAGCGCGCACCGGCTGATGATCGAGCAACCGGTGCCGCCGGCCACGCCGCAGTACAACCTCGACGGCTGGGTCCGGGACGGCGCGGTGCACGCGCTCGGCGTCGTCGACGCGGTGATGGTGCCGGGTACCCAGGCCTTCATGCGCTGGGAGGTGCCGAGCCGCCTGCCGGCGGCGGCGCAGCAACAGGCGCTGGAGGTGGCAAGGAAGTTCCTGCAGGCCATCGGCTACCGCCACGGCTTCTTCAACCTCGAGTTCTTCCACGACCCGGCCAGCGGCCGGCTGACGGTGATCGAGTGCAACCCGCGCCTGGCCTCGCAGTTCGGCGACCTGCACCGGCGCGTGCAGGGGCTGGATGCGCACGCGATGGCGGTGGCGCTGGCCTGCGGCGAAGACCCGCTGGCACTGCCGCGCGCAGCCCCGAGCGCCGGCGCCGCCGCCAGCCTGGTCTACCGCGCGCTGGCAGCCGACGCGGTGCCGCCGCAGCCGGGCCCGGCCCGGCAGGCGGCGTTCCATCGGCAGCATCCGGACGGGCTGCTGTTCTGCCTGCCCAAGAGCGGCCACGGCCTGGCGCGCGATTTCAAGTGGACCGGCAGCCACCGCTACGGCATCGTCCACCTCGGCGCCCCCGACCGCGAGCAGTTGCGCGAGCGCGCCGAGCAGGCCAGCGCGCTGCTCGGCTGGCCCGCGCCCTACCTCGACCAGCCCCGGCCGCAGGAAGCCACGCTGCCGGCGACCGGCCCGCAAGAAATGCCCGGCCTCGGCCTCGGCATCGTCCAACCCGCCATCGGAGCCCCCTGACCATGCGCCTCTCGACCGTCCCCCTCCCCCGCTGGCCCGGCCTCCTCCTGTTGCTGGCCGCGCTGCTGTCCGGCTGCTCGGCGATGACGGCGCAGAACCCCTCGAGCGCGCTGAAGCCGGTGAACGCCGTCGCCGACGGCGGCGACGACCGGGTGATGCTCAAGGGCGCCGACGTCGTCGCCTACTTCACCCAGGGCCGGTACGTGCCCGGCAGCCCGCAGTTCAGCAGCCGTTACGAGGACGTGACCTTCCGCTTCGCCAGCGCCGAGCACAAGGCGCTGTTCGACGCCGCGCCGCAGAAGTACCTGCCGCAGTTCGGCGGCTACTGCGCCAACGGCATCGCCTACGCGATCCCGTGGGGCGGCGACGCCGACACTTGGCGCATCATCGACGGCAAGCTCTACATCTTCGGCGGCCAGGCGAGCATGGACGCGTTCGAGCTGGACGTGCCCGGCAACCTGAAGCTGGCCGAGCAGTACTGGGCGAGCGAGGTCGCCGGCCACAACAGCTTCGTGCAGCGGGGCAAGCGCCTGGTGTTCCGCGTGCCGCACTACAAGAGCGGCGAGGAGCTGGCCAAGGAGGTGGCGGCGGCCAAGGCGAAGAAGGGCTGATCCGCCGCCAGGCGGCCCCCGGCCGCGGCGGCGGGCACCGTCGTCGGTGCCGGCCGGCCGCGTCGAGACCGCCGCGCGCACGAGCGCCGGCGCAGCGGCCCGCCGCAAGTTCCACCCGCCCGCCGCGACCGAAGGCCACCCGAAAGCCCCTGCGATGACAACCCGCAAGCTGCTGCTGCTGATCGTGCTGGCGCTGCTGGCAGCCGCCTTCTTCGCGCTCGATCTCGGCCGCTACTTCAGCCTCGACTACATCCGCGGCGCGCGCGCGGACTTCGCGGCGCTGTACGAGTCCCGGCCGCTGCAGGTGATCGGCGCCTTCTTCGCGGTCTACGTCGCGGTGACGGCGCTGTCGCTGCCGGGCGCGGCGATCATGACGCTGCTGGCCGGGGCGATCTTCGGCCTGGGCGTGGGCACGCTGGTCGTGTCCTTCGCCTCCAGCATCGGCGCGACGCTGGCGATGCTGGCGGCGCGCTACCTGCTGCGCGATGCGGTCAAGGCGCGCTTCGGCACACGGCTGGCCGACATCGACCGCGGCATCGCGCGCGACGGCGCCTTCTACCTGTTCACGCTGCGGCTGGTGCCGGTATTCCCGTTCTTCGTCATCAACCTGCTGCTGGGGCTGACGGCGATGAAGGCCGCGACCTTCTACTGGGTCAGCCAGCTCGGCATGCTCGCCGGCACGCTGGTGTACGTGAACGCCGGCACGCAGCTGGCGCAGCTCAGCTCGCTGCAGGGCATCCTGTCGCCGGGGCTGCTCGGCTCCTTCGTGCTGCTCGGCCTGTTCCCGCTCGTCGCGAAGAAGGTCGTCGAGGCGGTGCAGCGGCGCAAGGTGTACGCGAAGTGGGCCGCGCGCAAGCCGAAGCGCTACGACCGCAACCTGGTCGTCATCGGCGCCGGCGCGGCCGGGCTGGTGACCAGCTACATCGCCGCTGCGGTGAAGGCCAAGGTGACGCTGGTGGAAAGCCACAAGATGGGCGGCGACTGCCTGAACTACGGCTGCGTGCCGAGCAAGGCGCTGATCAAGACCGCGACGCTGGCCCGGCAGATGCGCCACAGCGCCGACTACGGCATCGCCTCGGCCGACTACCGGCTCGACCTCGCGCAGGTGATGGAGCGGGTGGCGCGGGTGGTGCGCGAGATCGAGCCGCACGACTCGGTCGAGCGCTACACCAAGCTCGGCGTGGAGGTGGTCGAAGGTCGGGCGACGATCGTCGACCCGTGGCACGTAAAGATCGAACGCGCCAACGGGGGTGAACAGCTGCTCAGCACGCGCGCCATCGTCGTCGCCACCGGCGCGCAGCCCTTCGTGCCGCCGCTGCCCGGGCTGGAAGAAGCGGGCTATCTGACCAGCGACACGCTGTGGGGCCTGCGCGAGCTGCCGGCGCGGCTGGTGGTGCTGGGCGGCGGGCCGATCGGCTGCGAGCTGGCGCAGGCCTTCGCGCGGCTCGGCTCGCAGGTCACGCAGGTGGAAATGCTGCCGCGCCTGATGCTGCGCGAGGACGAGGAGGTCTCGGCCTACGTGCGCCGGGCGCTCGAGGCCGACGGCGTGACCGTGCTCACCGGCCACCAGGCGCTGCGCTGCGAGCGGGACGGCGAGCAGAAGGTCCTGGTCGTCGGGGCCGGCGGGCAGGAAAAACGCATCGGCTTCGACCGGCTGCTGTGCGCGGTCGGCCGCGTCGCTCGGCTGCAGGGCTTCGGCCTGGAGGCGCTGGGCATTCCCGTGAACCGCACGGTGCAGACCGACGAGTACCTGCGCACGCTCTACCCGAACATCCTGGCCGCCGGCGACGTGGCCGGGCCCTACCAGTTCACGCACACCGCCGCGCACCAGGCCTGGTATGCGGCGGTGAACGGGCTGTTCGGCGACTTCAAGAAGTTCAAGGCCGACTACGCGGTGATTCCGTGGTGCACCTTCGTCGACCCGGAGGTGGCGCGGGTCGGCCTGAACGAGCAGGAAGCGAAGGAGAAGGGCATCGCCTTCGAGGTCACGCGCTACGGCATCGACGACCTGGACCGCGCCATCGCCGACAGCGCCGCGCACGGCTGGGTGAAGGTGCTGACGGTGCCGGGCAAGGACCGGATCCTCGGCGTGACCATCGTCGGCACGCATGCCGGCGACCTGCTCGCCGAGTACGTTCTGGCGATGAAGCACGGGCTGGGGCTGAACAAGATCCTCGGCACGATCCACACCTACCCGACGCTGGCCGAGGCCAACAAGTACGCGGCCGGCGAATGGAAGCGCGCGCACCAGCCGCACGGCCTGCTGCGCTGGGTGCAGCGGTTTCACGACTGGAGGAGAGGATGACGATGCGCAGGCTGCAACGGCTGATCGCCGCGGCGCTGCTGCTGCTGTGCGGCAGCGCCTGGGCGCAGTTCGACCACGGCTACGTCGGCTGGGACGCCCTGCTGAAGAAGCACGTGCGCTGGCTGCCCGACCAGAAGCAGAGCCGCGTCGACTACGACGGCTTCAGGGCCGACCGCGCGGCGCTGAAGACCGCGCTCGACGCGATGAGCGCGGTGCCGCCGGCGGAGTTCGCGCGCTGGAGCCGCGAGCAGCAGATGGCCTTCCTGGTCAACGCCTACAACGCCTTCACGGTGGAGCTGATCCTGACCCGCTGGCCCGACCTGAAGTCGATCAAGGACCTGGGCTCGCTGCTGCAGAGCCCATGGAAGAAGAAGTTCTTCGTCCTGCTGGGCGAGGAGCGCCACCTCGACTGGATCGAGCACGAGCAGCTGCGGCCGCGCTACCAGGATCCGCGCGTGCATGCGGCCGTCAACTGCGCGTCGATCGGCTGCCCGGCGCTGCGGCCCGAGGCGTTCAGCGCCGCGAAGCTGGACGCGCAGTTCGACGACGGCATGCAGCGCTTCATGAGCGACCGCACGCGCAACCGCGTGGCCAACGGCAAGCTCGAGGTGAGCATGATCTTCAAGTGGTTCCGCGAGGACTTCGAGCAGGGCTGGCTGGGCTTCCGCCAGCTCGACGACGTGTTCGTCCGTTATGCGGCGCAGCTCAGCGACCGGCCCGACGAGCAGCGCAAGCTGCGCGAGCGGGCGCTGGCGCCGGGCTTCCTGGACTACGACTGGTCGCTGAACGCGGCGGGCCGGTGAGGCACCGGCTCGCGCGGCTGCTGCTGCTGTGCGCCGCCGGCCCGGCCGCGGCGCAG
>JAFLDG010000302.1 GCA_017302495.1 Burkholderiales bacterium | reverse complement strand
CGGCGGCGCTGCCGGCCGCGCTGCAGGCGCTGTCCGGGCAGCGCGTGATCGCGCTGCTCGGCGGCGCGCTGCGGCCCGAGATGGTGCAGGCGCTGCAGCGGGTGCGCGCGCGCTTTCGCGTCGCCTGCATCACGAACAACATGCCCACCGGCCACGGGCCGGCGATGAGCTTCGGCAGCGGCCGTGCGGCCGAGCTGGCCGAGGTGTTCGCGCTGTTCGAGCACGTGGTCGAATCGAGCAGGCTGGGCCTGCGCAAGCCCGACCCGCGCATCTACCGCCACGCCTGCGCGCTGCTCGGGGTCGAGCCGCCGGCCTGCGTCTATCTCGACGACCTCGGCATCAACTGCAAGCCGGCGCGCGAGATGGGCATGCGTACGATCAAGGTCGAGAATGCGGCGCAGGCGATCGACGAGCTCGAGGCGCTGCTCGGGCTGCCGCTGCGCTGAACCGGCCGATGCGACAAGGAGACTGCGGAATGTTCGATTACGTGATCGTCGGCGCCGGCTCGGCCGGCTGCGTGCTTGCCGCGCGCCTGAGCGAGGACCCGCAGGTCAAGGTCTGCCTGGTCGAGGCCGGCCCGCCCGACGCGAGCGTGCTGATCCACTGCCCGGCCGGGCTGGCGCTGATGGTGCAGATGGGCGGCAAGATCAACTGGAAATTCGACACCGTGCCGCAGCCGGGGCTGAACGGCCGCATCGGCTACCAGCCGCGCGGCAAGGTGCTCGGGGGTTCCAGCTCGATCAACGCGATGATCTACGTGCGCGGCCAGCCGCAGGACTACGACGACTGGGCCGCCGCGGGCAACCCGGGCTGGGCCTGGGCCGACGTGCTGCCCTACTTCAGGCGCAGCGAGCACAACGAACGCGGCGGCGACGCGCTGCACGGCACCGGCGGGCCGCTGAACGTGATGGATCTGCGCAGCCCGAACCGCTTCGCGCCCGCGTTCGTGAAGGCCGGGCAGCAGGCCGGCTACCCGCTGAACCCCGACTTCAACGGCCCGGCGCAGGAAGGCGTCGGGATGTACCAGGTCACGCACCGGAACGGCGAGCGCTTCAGCGCCGCGAAGGCCTACCTGACGCCGAACCTGGCGCGGCCGAACCTGCAGGTGGTCACCGGCGCGATGACCACGCGCGTGCTGTTCGAGGGCCGGCGCGCGGTCGGCGTCGAGGTGCGCGTCGGCGGCGAGACGAAGGCGCTGAAGGCGCAGCGCGAGGTGCTGCTGAGCGCCGGCGCGCTGCAGTCGCCGCAACTGCTGCAGCTGTCGGGCGTCGGCCCCGGCGCGCTGCTGCAGCGGCACGGCATCGCCGTGGTGCACGACCTGCCCGGGGTCGGCGCGAACCTGCACGACCACCCGGACGTGGTACTGGCCTACGATGCGCCGAAGCTGACCGAGCTGTTCGGCATCTCCTTCGCCGGCCTGATGAATGCGCTGAAGGGCCTCTCGGAATGGCGGCGCGCGCGCAGCGGCATGCTGACGACGAACTTCGCCGAAGCCGGCGGCTTCATCCGCAGCGACGCGGGCGAGGCGCGGCCCGACCTGCAGCTGCACTTCGTGATCGCGAAGCTGATCGACCACGGCCGCCGGACCGTGCTCGGCCACGGGTATTCGTGCCATGTCTGCGTGCTGCGGCCGAAGAGCCGCGGCAGCGTGGTGCTCGCCAGCCCCGACCCGATGGCCCCGCCGCGCATCGACCCGAACTTCCTGGCCGACCCGGACGACGTGGCGCGGATGGTGCGCGGCGTGAAGCTGACGCGCCGGATCCTGCAGCAGCCGGCGCTGGCCGCCTACGGCGCGAAGGAAATGGCGCGTTCGGCCGGCGCGCTGAGCGACGAGCAGATCGAGCAGTTCGTGCGCGACTACACCGACACCGTCTACCACCCGGTGGGCAGCTGCCGCATGGGGCCGGGAGCGCTGGACGTGGTCGACCCCGAGCTGCGCGTGCGCGGCGTGCAGGGGCTGCGCGTGGTCGACGCGTCGATCATGCCGCAGGTGGTCAGCGGCAACACGAATGCGCCGACGATCATGATCGCCGAGAAGGCGGCCGACCTGGTCAAGGCCGCCGCCCGTGAGGGCACGGCCGCGCAGGCGCTCGTCGCAGCATGAAGCTGTCGGTGCTCGACCAGTCGATCGCGCTTGCCGGCCGCGGCGAGGACGAGGCGATCCGCGACACGCTCGACCTGGCCGCGCACTGCGAAGCGCTCGGCTGCCGCCGCTTCTGGCTGAGCGAGCACCACGGCCTGCCGACGATCGTCGGCAGCGCGCCCGAGATCCTGATGGCCGCGGTCGCGGCGCGCACGCACACGATCCGCATCGGCAGCGCCGGCGTGATGCTGCCGCACTACTCGGCGCTGAAGGTCGCGGAACAGTTCCGCGTGCTCGAGGCGCTCGCGCCGGGGCGCATCGACCTCGGCGTCGGCCGCGCCCCGGGCGCGGACATGCGCACCGCGCAGCTTCTGAACCCGAACGCCTACGCCGCGGCCGAAGGCTTCCCGCAGCAGATCGTCGACCTGCAGGCCTGGCTCGCCGGTGCGGCGCACCAGGGCGTGGTCGCGCATCCGCGAGGGGCCCACGAGCCCGAAGTCTGGGTGCTCGGCAGCTCGGACTACGGCGCCCGGCTCGCCGCGCACCTCGGCCTGCCCTACGCGTTCGCCTACTTCTTCAGCGACGGCCAGGGCGTCGAGCAGGCGCTGCACCTGTACCGCAGCCTGTACCGGCCGAGCCCGCGCCACCCGGCGCCGCAGGCGACGATCTGCGTCTGGGCGCTCGCCGCCGACAGCGACGACGAGGCCCGGCACCATGCGCTGTCGCGCGAGCGCTGGCGCGTCGACCGGATGCGCGGCCGGCTGGGGCCGCTGCAGCCGCCGGAGGCGATCGCCCGCGCCGGCTGGAGCGCCGACGAAGTGCCGATCGTCGAGGCGACGCGCGCGAAGGCCTTCGTCGGCAGCGCGCCGAAGGTCGGCGCGATGCTGCGCGCGCTCGCCGCCGAGCTGCAGCTCGACGAACTGGTGGTCAACACCTGGGCCTTCGAGCCGGCCGTGCGCCGCCGCTCGTACGCGCTGCTCGCGCGCGCGTTCGGCCTGACCCCGTCGGCCGCTACAGCAGCCTGAAGGCGAGGATCGCGACCACCGTCGGCGGCAGCGCCGCGACGAACAGGCCGAGCGGGTTGATCGCCTCGTCCTCGAACTGGCCGCGCAGGATCGCGAAGCCGGCCGGATTCGGCGCGTTCGCGATCACGGTCAGCCCGCCGCCGGTGACCGCGCCGGCGACCAGCGCGCGCTTGAACTCCTCGCTCAGCCCCTCGACCTGCGAACCGAGGTAGGTCAGCGCCGCGTTGTCGGTGATCGCGGTGAGCGCGGTCGCGCCGAAGTAGACGGTGTCCGGCGTCATGCTGCGCAGCAGCGGCTCGAGCCACCACTGCTGCTGCCCGCCGAGCACGACCAGCCCGGCGAGGAAGAACGCGACGAGCAGGCCCTCGCGCAGGATCAGCCGGTCCTGGTGCTTCGGGTAGGCGGTGGCCAGGCCCATGAAGAACAGGAACAGGCCCATGAACACCGGCGGGTGGTGCGCCGAGATCACGATGCCGGCCAGGAACAGCAGGTGCAGCCCGATCATCAGCGGCGGCACCCGGACCTGCGCGTCGCCGTGGCCGCGCGGCAGCCGCGCCAGCTCCTTGCCGAACAGCACCGCCACGACCGCGGCGTTGACCACCACCGCGAGCGCGGACTTCCAGCCGAAGTGCGTCAGCATGTACCACAGGTCCCAGTTCCACTTCGCCGCGACCATCAGCACCGGCGGCGCGGCGAAGGGCGTCAGCGTGCCGCCGATCGAGACGTTGACGAACAGCGCGCCGAGCGTCGCGTACTTGAGCCGGGTCGACACCGGCGCGGCGAAGACGCGCTCGCGCAGCACCAGCGCGCCGAGCGTCATCGCCGCCGGCTCGGTGATGAAGGAGCCCAGCAGCGGCACCAGCGCGAGCGTGACGAAGAAGAAGCCGGTGGCCCCGGCGAAGGGCACGAACACCGCCACCGCCTCGACCAGCCGGCGCGCGCTGTACAGCACCGCCCGGCTGCCGGCGACGACCATGATCGCGAACACGAACATCGGCTCGGTGAAGTTGCGCGAGTCCAGGTACTCGGTCGCCGGCGCCACGCCGACCATCAGCACCATCGCCACCATCAGCACCATCGCCCAGAAGCCGAAGACCGCCTCGACCTCGCCGAGCAGGTGGAAGATGCCCGCATGCTCGGGCCGGCTGTGCGCGAGCCGTTCGAACAGCTTGGTCGAGAAGGTGTGGACGAGCGCGACCGCGAACAGGACGCCCGCCACCCACTGCAGCGCGGTCGGGTTCATCGGGCAGCCCCTTGACCGGTGAGGCCGTGGCACGGCAGTTCCGAAGGCTGGCGGGCGAACCGGTAGGCTGGCATGACCATGGCAGCGATGGGGCGATGCCGCCGATTCTGGCATCCGGCGCGGCCGTGGCGGCGGCGCGCCGGCCGGGCGTCGGACGGGGGCATCGTTCGTCGGCGAGAATCTCTCTGTTGCGGTCGCCTTGCGACCGCATTGAACCAAGGTACAAGGACCGCATCTAATGCGCTGTTTGCCCACTGCCCACGAGGAATGGACATGAAGAACTGGTTAGCTGCCGTCGCGCTCGCGGTCACGACCGCGTTGAGCCTGGCGCCCTCGGTCGCCGACGCGAAGCGCTTCGGCGGCGGCTCGTCGAGCGGGCTGCAGCGCAGCATGCCGACCGCCCCGCCCGCGAAGCCGGCCGCGCCGCAGCCGGCGCCGCCGACCACCGCGCCGGCGCCGGCCGGCGCCGCGGCCGCGGCCGCGACGCCGAAGCGCAACTGGCTCGGGCCGGTGGCCGGCCTGGCCGCGGGCCTGGGCCTGGCCGCGCTGATGAGCCATCTCGGCCTGGGCGAGGAGTTCGCCAGCATCCTGATGCTCGCGCTGCTGGCGATGGTGGCCTTCGTCGCGATCCGCTTCGTGATGAGCCGGATGGGCCGGCCGCAGCCCGCGGCAGCCGGGGCCGGAGGCCGCATCGAACCCGCGGCCGAGGTCCCCCCGCCGGCGGTGACGCGGCCGATGGCCCGCAGCATGCCGGCGAGCACCGGCGGCGAGCTGTCGGCCGACGGCTCGACCCGGCTTGCGC
>JAFLDG010000301.1 GCA_017302495.1 Burkholderiales bacterium | reverse complement strand
CGGCTGAAGCCGGCGGGGGCGTGGGGCGGCGGGCGGCACCCGGCCTCGGGCGCGCGCGTCTGCGGCCAAGGCCTCCCGGCCTCGCCCTGCCGGCGGGGCCAGGCTTCCCGACCTGTCTGGCACGGCACCTGCATGCGGCCGTGCGGCAGTAGAGGTGCTAAAGGCACCATTTTATATGGCCCCAATTAATCGCCAGCAGTGGTCGAATCAGATTTACAAGGAGTCTGACCCTATTTCATTCTGCTTGTGAGCTTTGCTGCACTGCGATACGCTCGCTCCCCCAAGCTCGCCCGAGGAGAACCCCATGGCCCTACCGGTTCCGCCCGTCGCATCGCTCGGCGACGCCGAGGCCCGGCGTGCCGCCGCCGCGCACGGCCTGTACGCGCCGCAGCAGGAGCACGACGCCTGCGGCGTGGGCTTCGTCGCGCACATCAAGGGCCGGCGCACGCACGCGATCATCGAGCAGGGGCTGAAGATCCTCGAGAACCTCGACCACCGGGGTGCGGTCGGTGCCGACGAGCTGATGGGCGACGGCGCCGGCATCCTGATCCAGATCCCGGACGAGTTCTACCGCGCCGAGCTGGCGCGCAGCGGGCTGGCGCCCGATGGCCGCGTCGGCGTGACGCTGCCGCCGCCCGGCGAGTACGGCGTCGGCATGATCTTCCTGCCGAAGGAACATGCGTCCCGCCTGGCCTGCGTGCAGGAGCTGGAGCGCGCGATCAAGGCCGAGGGCCAGGTGCTGCTCGGCTGGCGCGACGTGCCGGTCGACCGGGACATGCCGATGTCGCCGACGGTGCGCGCGAAGGAGCCGGTGATCCGCCAGGTCTTCATCGGCCGCGGGCCGGACGTGATCGTGCCGGACGCGCTCGAGCGCAAGCTGTACGTGATCCGCAAGACCGCGAGCGCCGCGATCCAGGCGCTCAAGCTGACGCACAGCCGCGAGTACTACGTGCCGAGCATGAGCTGCCGCACGGTGATCTACAAGGGCCTGCTGCTCGCCGACCAGGTCGGCGTCTACTACAAGGACCTGGCCGACCCGCGCACGGTGTCGTCGCTGGCGCTGGTGCACCAGCGCTTCTCGACCAACACCTTCCCCGAGTGGCCGCTCGCGCACCCGTACCGGCTGGTCGCGCACAACGGCGAGATCAACACCGTCAAGGGCAACTTCAACTGGATGCGCGCGCGCGAGGGCGTGATGAAGAGCCCGGTGCTCGGCGACGATCTGAAGAAGCTGTACCCGATCAGCTTCGAAGGCCAGAGCGATACCGCCACCTTCGACAACACGCTCGAGCTGCTGGTGATGAGCGGTTATCCGCTCGCGCACGCGGCGATGATGATGATCCCCGAGGCCTGGGAGCAGCACGAGGGCATGGATCCGCGCCGGCGCGCGTTCTACGAGTACCACGCCGCGATGCTCGAGCCCTGGGACGGCCCGGCGGCGATGGTCTTCACCGACGGCAAGCAGATCGGCGCCACGCTCGACCGCAACGGCCTGCGGCCGGCGCGCTACATCGTCACCGACGACGACCTGGTCGTGATGGCCAGCGAAAGCGGCGTGCTGCCGATCCCCGAGAGCCGGATCGCGAAGAAGTGGCGGCTGCAGCCGGGCAAGATGTTCCTGATCGACCTCGAGCAGGGCCGCATCGTCGACGACGAGGAGCTGAAGAACCAGTACGCGAACGCGCGCCCGTACCGGCAGTGGATCGAGAACGTGCGCATCAAGCTCGACTCGATCGCCGTCAGTGCGGCCGAGCCGCCCGTGCCTGCCGAAGCGCTGCTCGACCGCCAGCAGGCCTTCGGCTGGACGCAGGAGGACATCAAGTTCCTGCTCGCGCCGATGGCCACCGCCGGCGAGGAAGCGGTCGGCTCGATGGGCAACGACTCGCCGCTGGCGGTGCTGTCGGACAAGAACAAGCCGCTCTACAACTACTTCAAGCAGCTGTTCGCGCAAGTGACGAACCCGCCGATCGACCCGATCCGCGAGGCGATCGTGATGAGCCTGAACAGCTTCATCGGGCCGAAGCCGAACCTGCTCGACATCAACGCGGTCAACCCGCCGATGCGGTTGGAAGTGAACCAGCCGGTGCTCGACTTCGCCGACATGGCGCGGCTGCGCGGTATCGCGCAGCACAGCTCCGGCAAGTTCCGCAGCTGGGAGCTGGACATCTGCTATCCGGCGAGCTGGGGCAGCGAAGGCGTCGAAGCGCGGCTCGCGTCGCTGTGCGCCGAGAGCGTGGACGCGATCCGCTCGGGCCACAACATCCTGATCGTCACCGACCGGCGCATGGACCGCGACCAGGTCGCGATCCCCGCCCTGCTCGCGCTGTCGGCGGTGCACCACCACCTGGTGCGCGAGGGCCTGCGCACCAGCGCCGGCCTGGTGGTCGAGACCGGCAGCGCGCGCGAGGTGCACCACTTCGCGGTGCTCGCCGGCTACGGCGCCGAAGCCGTGCACCCGTACCTCGCGCTGCAGACGCTGCACGACATGCACCGCGAGCTGCCGGGCGAGCTGTCGGCCGACAAGGCGGTCGGCAACTACATCAAGGCGATCGGCAAGGGCCTGTCGAAGATCATGTCGAAGATGGGCGTCAGCACGTACATGTCGTACTGCGGCGCGCAGCTGTTCGAGGCGATCGGCCTGCAGAAGCCCTTCGTCGACAAGTACTTCCGCGGCACCGCGAGCCAGGTCGGCGGCATCGGCGTGTTCGAGGTCGCCGAGGAGGCGGTGCGCATGCACCGCGCCGCCTTCGGCGACGACCCGGTGCTCGACGGCGCGCTCGACGCCGGCGGCGAGTACGCCTGGCGCGTGCGCGGCGAAGCCCACATGTGGACGCCGGACGCGATCGCGAAGCTGCAGCACAGCACCCGCGCCGGCCGCTTCGACACCTACAAGGAATACGCGCAGATCATCAACGACCAGAGCCGCCGCCACATGACGCTGCGCGGCCTGTTCGAGTTCAGGGTCGATCCGGGCAAGGCGATCCCGGTCGAGCAGGTCGAGCCCGCGGCCGAGATCGTCAAGCGCTTCGCCACCGGCGCGATGAGCCTGGGCTCGATCAGCACCGAGGCGCACACCACGCTCGCGATCGCGATGAACCGCATCGGGGGCAAGAGCAACACCGGCGAGGGCGGCGAGGACCCGGCGCGCTACCGCAACGAGCTGAAGGGCATCCCGGTCAGCGCCGGCACCAAGGTGAGCGACGTGATCGGCGCGAAGGTGATCGAGGCCGACTACACGCTGCAGGGTGGCGACAGCCTGCGCTCGAAGATCAAGCAGGTCGCCTCCGGCCGCTTCGGCGTCACGACCGAGTACCTGGTCAGCGCCGACCAGATCCAGATCAAGATGGCGCAGGGCGCGAAGCCCGGCGAAGGCGGCCAGCTGCCCGGCGGCAAGGTCAGCGAGTACATCGGCTTCCTGCGCTACAGCGTGCCCGGCGTCGGCCTGATCAGCCCGCCGCCGCACCACGACATCTACTCGATCGAGGACCTGGCGCAGCTGATCCACGACCTGAAGAACGCGAACCCGCGCGCGTCGATCAGCGTCAAGCTGGTCAGCGAGGTCGGCGTCGGCACCATCGCCGCCGGCGTCGCCAAGTGCAAGGCCGACCACGTGGTGATCGCCGGCCACGACGGCGGCACCGGCGCCTCACCCTGGTCGAGCATCAAGCACGCCGGCACGCCGTGGGAGCTGGGCCTGGCCGAGACCCAGCAGACGCTGGTGCTGAACCGGCTGCGCGGCCGCATCCGCGTGCAGGCCGACGGCCAGATGAAGACCGGCCGCGACGTCGTCATCGGCGCGCTGCTCGGCGCCGACGAGTTCGGCTTCGCGACCGCGCCGCTGGTGGTCGAAGGCTGCCTGATGATGCGCAAGTGCCACCTGAACACCTGCCCGGTCGGGGTGGCAACGCAGGACCCGGTGCTGCGCCGCAAGTTCGCCGGCAAGCCGGAGCATGTCGTCAACTACTTCTTCTTCGTCGCCGAGGAAGCGCGCAGCATCATGGCGCAGCTGGGCATCCGCCGGTTCGACGACCTGATCGGCCGCGCCGACCTGCTCGACACGAAGAAGGGCATCGAGCACTGGAAGGCGCGCGGGCTCGACTTCGGCCGCGTGTTCCACCAGCCGGCGGTGCCGGCCGAGGTGCCGCGGCACCAGGTCGAGGCGCAGGACCACGGCCTGGCGCGGGCGCTGGACCTGAAGCTGATCGAGCGCTGCAAGCCGGCGATCGAGCGCGGCGAGAAGGTGCAGTTCATGGAGGACGTGCGCAACGGCAACCGCTCGGTCGGCGCGATGCTGTCCGGCGAGCTGATCCGGCAGCGGCCCGAGGGCCTGCCCGACCACACGATCTTCATCCAGGCCGAAGGCACCGGCGGCCAGAGCTTCGGCGCCTTCCTCGCGCAGGGCATCACGCTGTACCTGATCGGCGACGCCAACGACTACACCGGCAAGGGCCTGAGCGGCGGGCGCGTGGTCGTGCGGCCGAGCATCGACTTCCGCGGCGACGCGACGCGCAACATCGTGATCGGCAACACCGCGCTCTACGGCGCGACCCGCGGCGAGGCGTTCTTCCGCGGCGTGGCCGGCGAGCGCTTCGCGGTGCGGCTGTCGGGCGCGACCGCGGTCGTCGAAGGCACCGGCGACCACGGCTGCGAGTACATGACCGGCGGCACCGTCGCCGTGCTCGGCCGCACCGGCCGCAACTTCGCCGCCGGCATGAGCGGCGGCGTCGCCTACGTCTACGACGAGGACGGGCAGTTCGCGAAGCGCTGCAACACCAGCATGGTCGCGCTGGAGAAGGTGCTCGCTGCCGACGAGCAGGCGGCGGCCGGCGATCCGGCCGGCTGGCACCGCGGCCTGGCCGACGAGCCGCAGCTGAGGAAACTGGTCGAGGACCACCACAAGTGGACCGGCTCGCTGCGCGCGCGCGAGATCCTCGACGACTGGGCCGCCGCGCGGTCGAGGTTCGTCAAGGTCCTGCCGCACGAGTACCGGCGCGCGCTGGCCGAAGGCGCGGCGCGCGACGAGGCGGCGAAGGCGACCGAGAAGGCGCGCACGGCAGCGGCGACCGCGCCGGCGAAATGATGAT
>JAFLDG010000300.1 GCA_017302495.1 Burkholderiales bacterium | reverse complement strand
CTGATCAGTCCCAGCGCGCGCGCAGCGCCGCGCCGAGGTCGACGACCGGGCCGGCGGGTGTTTCGATGCGGGTCTCGGGCGGGCCGGGCGACTTGGCGGACGCGGGGCCGGGCGAGGCCGGCAGCGGCCCGACCGCATCGAGGCCATCCATCACCGCCGGGGTCAGGAACCGGCTCGGCCCGGCCCAGACATGGCGGTCGCCGAGCGCGGCCTGGCCGCCGACGTGGAAGCGCTGCGGCACGAGCAGGTGCAGCCGGTGCATCGCGCGCGTCATCGCGACGTACAGCAGGCGGCGCTCTTCTTCGATCTCGGCCGCGCTGCCGGCCGCCATGTCCGACGGGATGCAGCCGTCGACCACGTTCAGCACGTACACCACCGGCCACTCCAGCCCCTTGGCCGAGTGGATCGTCGACAGGATCAGGTAGTCCTCGTCGAGCTGCGGGTCGGCCGCCTCGTCGCTGCAGGCCTCCGGCGGGTCGAGCGTCAGCTCGGCGAGGAAGGCCTCGCGCGTACGGTGGCCGCCGGTCAGGCGCTGCAGCAGCTCGAGGTCGGCGCGGCGCACCGCGGCGTCGTCGTGCAGGCGCTCGAGCTGCGGCAGGTACCAGCGCAGCGCGGGCTCGAAGGCGGCCGGCCACGGCGCGGCGGCGATCTGCGCGATCGCGCCGCACAGCGCCGCCCAGGGCGCGCGCGCTGCAGGCGGCGGCACGAAGGCCTGGCGCGCTGCGGCGGGGTCGGCGGCAGCATCGAGTGCATCGCACAGCCGGCGCGCGCCGGCGGCGCCGATGCCTTCGACCAGCTGCGCGACGCGGAAGCCGGCGATGCGCGCGCGCGGGTTCTGCACCCAGCGCAGCAGCGCCAGCAGGTCCTTCACGTGCGCGGCCTCGAGGAACTTCAGGCCGCCGAACTTCAGGTACGGGATGTCGCGCCGCATCAGCTCCAGCTCGAGCGCGGCGCTGTGGTGGCCGGTGCGGAACAGCACCGCCTGGCGCTTCAGCGCGATGCCGGCCTCGCGCTGCGCCAGCACCGCGTCGGCGACCCAGGCGGCCTGCGCACCTTCGTCGGCGACGGCCACGAGTTGCGGCCGCGCGCCGCTGCGCGGGCTCCACAGGGTCTTGGCGAACGGACCCGGCGCCGCAGCGAGCACGGCATTGCAGGCGCGCAGGATCTCGTCGCCGGAGCGGTAGTTGCGCTGCAGCGGCAGGACCTCGGCCGGCGGCTCGAAGCGGCCGGGGAACTCGCGCAGGTTGCGCGGCTCTGCGGCGCGGAACGAGTAGATCGCCTGCGCGTCGTCGCCGACCACGGTGAGGCCGCGGCCGTCGGGCTTGAGCCGGTACAGGATCGCGGCCTGCAGCCGGTTCGTGTCCTGGTATTCGTCGACCAGCACGTGGTCGAAGCGCGCCGACAGCGCGGCGGCGAGCGCGGGCACCTCGAGCATCGCGTGCCAGACCAGCAGCAGGTCGTCGTAGTCGAGCACCTGCTGGCGCAGCTTCTCGGCGGTGTAGGCGCGCAGCAGCGTCTTCAGCTCGGCCTCCCAGCCGGCGCACCAGGGAAAGCGGGTGGCGAGCACCTCGGCCAGCGGCTCGCAGGCGTTGACCGCGCGCGAGTGGATCGCCAGGCAGGTGCCCTTCAGCGGGAAACGCCGGTGCGTCCGGCCGAAGCCCTGCGCGTCGCGCACCCAGCCGAGCAGGTCCTCGCTGTCGGCGCGGTCGGCGATCGTGAACTGCTCGCTCAGGCCGATGCGCGGCGCGTACTCGCGCAGCAGCCGCGCCGCGACCCCGTGGAAGGTGCCGGCCCACGGCTGTTGCGGCGGTGCCGCCGTCGCGGGCTGCCCGAGCGCGCGTTGCAGCAGCCGGCCGGCGCGCTGCTGCATCGCCTGCGCCGCGCGGCGCGAGAAGGTCAGCAGCAGCAGCCGCTGCGGATCGGCGCCGTCGCGCACGAGCCGGGCGACCCGCGCGGCCAGCGTCAGCGTCTTGCCGGTGCCGGCGCCGGCATCGATCAGCAGCGGCGGCGCGGCCTGCGCGGCGCCGTGGAAGACCGCGGCGCGCTGCTCGTCGTTGAGCGTGGCGAACGGATCTTCGGCCGGCGGCCGGCGGCGCACCGGAGCGAGGGCGCGGGCGGACATGCGCATAGTCTAGGCTGGATGGGCATACAGCCGGCGTCCGGCGCGGTGACCGTCACCTCTTGATTGCGGGCGTGCCGCATCCATCTGCTTCGGTCCTTCGTCACGATGTCTGCGCCAACGGATGCCGCTGCTGCTGTCGATCCTGCTCGGGCTGCATGTCTACCTCGGCTGGCGGCTGCTGCCGGCCCTGGCGCCATGGCCGGTGCTGCAGGCCGGCATGGCCGTGCTGCTGCTGGCCTCCTGGCTGCTGATGCCGATGCCGCTGTGGGCGCGGCGTTTCCGATCGCGCCGGCTGTCGGCCGCCGGCGCCTGGTTCATGGGGCTGTTCTCGTCGCTGCTGGTGCTGACGCTGCTGCGCGAATTGCTGCTGGCGCTGGCGGCGCTGGCCGGCCTGGCCTGGCCGGAGGCGGCCTGGCGCGGCGCGGTCGGCGACGCCAGCGCGCGCGCGGTGCCGCCGCTGGCGCTGGCGCTGACGCTGTGGGGGCTGTGGAACGCGCGCCGCGTCGCCGCGGTGCGCGAGGTCGAGGTGCCGATCGCCGGCCTGCCGCAGGCGCTGCACGGTTTCACGATCGCGCAGCTCAGCGACGTCCATGTCGGCCCGACGATCCGCCGCGGCTGGCTGCAGGCGGTGGTCGATCGGGTCAACACCCTGCAGGCCGACCTGGTCGCGATCACCGGCGACCTGGTCGACGGCACGGTGCACGAGCTGGCGGCCCACGTCGCGCCGCTGGCCGCGCTCGCGTCGCGCCACGGCACCTACTTCGTCACCGGCAACCACGAGTACTACAGTGGCGCCCACGCCTGGATCGACGAGTTGCAGCGGCTCGGCGTGCGCGTGCTGATGAACGAACACGTGCTGCTGCGCCACGGCGACGCGGCGCTGGCGCTGGCCGGCGTGGCCGACTGGTCGGCGCACCACTTCGACGCCCGGCACCGCAGCGACCCGCACGGCGCGATCGCCGGCGTCGCCGATGCGGCGGCGGTGCGCGTGCTGCTCGCGCACCAGCCGCGCAGCGCGATCGTCGCCGCCGAGGCGGGCTACCACCTGCAGCTGTCCGGGCACACGCACGGCGGGCAGTTCCTGCCGTGGAACTGGTTCGTTCGGCTGCAGCAGCCCTTTACCGCCGGCCTGCACCGGCTGCGGGATCTATGGGTCTACGTCAGCCGCGGCACCGGCTACTGGGGCCCGCCGAAGCGGCTCGGCGCGCCGGCGGAGATCACCCGGCTGCGGCTGGTGCCGGCGTGAGCTGAAAGAAGCGCGCGCCGGCCGCGACTGAAGGTGTCACCGATCGTCAGGAGACTCCGCATGACCCGCCGCCACCTGCTGGCCTGGGTGACCGCCCTCGGCACCGCCGCCGCCGCGCGTGCCGAGCCGGGCACCGGTGCAGACGGCTCCGCGCCGTACCGGCTCGACGACGCCGAGTGGCGCCGCCGCCTGACACCGCCGCAGTACGACGTGCTGCGCCGCGCGGGCACCGAGCGCGCGTTCAGCAGCCCGCTGCACGCCGAGAAGCGGCGCGGCACCTACCACTGTGCGGGTTGCGACCAGGCCCTCTTCACGTCGGCGATGAAGTTCGACAGCGGCACCGGCTGGCCGAGCTTCTTCGAGACGCTGCCCGGCGTGTTCGCGCTGGCCACCGACTTCAAGCTGCTGCTGCCGCGCACCGAATACCACTGCGCCCGCTGCGGTGGCCACCACGGCCACGTCTTCGACGACGGCCCGCGCCCGACCGGCAAGCGCTGGTGCAACAACGGCGTGGCGCTGCGGTTCGTGCCGGAGGCGGCATGAAGCCGGCCGCCGCTCCGTGGCGCCGTGCGGCGTTCGCGCTTGCATTCGCCGCGCTGCCGCTGGCCGCGACGGCGCAGGCCGCGCCGGCCCCGGCTGCCGCACCGGCCGCCACCGCCAAGGCCACTTTCGCCGGCGGCTGCTTCTGGTGCGTCGAGGCCGACTTCGACAAGGTGCCGGGCGTGAAGTCGACCACCTCCGGCTACACCGGCGGCCAGGTGCCGAACCCGAGCTACGCCCAGGTCTCGGCCAAGGGCACCGGCCACGCCGAGGCGGTCGAAATCGTGTTCGACCCGGCGGTGGTCAGCTACGAGCGGCTGCTCGAGATCTACTGGCGCAGCATCGACCCGACCACCCGCGACCGCCAGTTCTGCGATGCCGGCTCGCCGTACCGCACGGCGATCTTCGTGCACGACGCGCAGCAGCTGAAGGCGGCGCGCGACTCGCTCGCGGCGCTGGAGAAGAACAAGCCGTTTGCCGAGCCGATCGTGACGCAGATCGTGCTCGCCGGCCCGTTCTATGCGGCCGAGGAATACCACCAGGACTACTACAAGAAGAACCCGATTCGGTACCAGTACTACCGCAGCGGCTGCGGCCGCGACGCGCGCCTGAAGCAGCTCTGGGGCAAGGCGCCCGGCTGAAGAGCGCGGCGGTTCAACTGCCGCGCAGCGCCGGGCCGATCGCCAGCAGCGCCTGCTCGCCGGCGTCGATCAGCGCGTCGGCGTCGAAGCGGCCGTGCATCAGGTGGTGCAGGTCGAGCTTGATCAGGTGATCGGCGCTGCGCGTGAGCTCGGCGGCGAGGGCGTTGGTTGCGATGTGCAGCGCCTGGAATGCGTGGTCGAGCGCGCCGCTCGGCGCTTCCTCGTAGGGCCGGAACGCGATGTCGACGGCGACGATGCGCTGCGCGCCGAGCTGCCGCGCCGCCTCCACCGGCACCGGCGCGGTCAGGCTGCCGTCGATCAGCGCGTGGCTGCCGATGCGCACCGGCTCGAACCACACCGGCACCGCCGACGACGCCGCCACCGCCGGTGCGACCGCGCCGGCGTCCAGCACCACCGGCTCGCCGAGGTTCAGGTCGGTCGCGACCGCGGCGAAGCGGGTCGGCAGCGCCTCGATGCGCCGGCCGCCGACGGCGCGTTCGATCTCGGCGTAGAGCGGCTCGTTGCGCCTGCGCCCGAACAGGAGGCGGCCGAGCGCCGTGGCGGCGCCGGCACTCCAGTCCAGGCGCTGCGCGATGCGCGCGATCGCGTCGGC
>JAFLDG010000030.1 GCA_017302495.1 Burkholderiales bacterium | reverse complement strand
GCGGCGACGCGCACCTCCAGCCCGAAGGAGCGCAATGCTTCGGGCGGGCCGATGCCCGACAACATCAACAGCTGCGGGCTGTGGACCACCCCCGCGGCGAGTACGACGCCGCGGCGCGCGCGGACCTGCAGCCCGCCCGACCCGGTCACGGCCTCGACGCCGGTGGCCCGGCCGTCGCCGAGCGCGATGCGGTGCACGCGCGCGCCGGTGAGCACGCGCAGGTTGGGGCGGCTGCGCGCGCGGCGCAGGAAGGCGTGCGCCGCGCTCACGCGCTGCCCATGACGGACGGTGACCTGAACCGGGCCGATGCCGAACGCGCAGCCGGCCCCGGGATCGGGGTCGATCGGCAGGCCCGCTGCGGCCGCCGAGGCGAGCGCGGCGCGCACCCGCGGATGGCGCGTGGCGGCGCAGCTCACCGGCTGGGGACCGTCGCGCCCGCGGTCGCCGGCGATCGCGGGCGCCGCGGCCTCGAGCGAGCGCAGCGCGGCGCGCATCGCCGGCCAGGCCCACGCGTCGCCCGCCGCCTGCGCCCAGCACGCGTAGTCGGCCGGGTGGCCATGCAGCCAGACGAGCCCGTTGATCGCGCTCGACCCGCCGAGCGTGCGCCCGAGCGGGTAGGCGATCGTGCGGCCGTCGAGCGTGCCGACCGGCGCGCTCGTGTAGCACCAGTTGACGCGCGGGTCGGCGATCGTGCGGGCGTAGCCCAGCGGCACGCGGATCCACGGGTGCTCGTCGGCGCCGCCCGCCTCGAGCAGCGTGACGTCGAGGTCCTGGCGCGCGGACAGCCGGTGCGCGAGGACGCAGCCCGCCGATCCGGCGCCGACGATCACGAGGTCGGTGTCCAGCGTCGCCGTCACGGCATGCGGCGCTCGGCCTTGGCCTTCTCGCTCAGGCCCTCGACCAGCGCGACATCGGCGCGCGCGGCGCTCCAGCGCAGGTCGCGCCAGGGCCGGTACTCGGCCGAGCCGTACCAGCTGCGGAAGTCCGCCGCCGACGGCCAGCGATGCATCACCAGCCGGTGCGGCGTCCAGTTCCCCTCGATGACCTCGAAGCGCCCGCCGGCGACGAGGAAGGCGCCGCCGGCCGCGCGCAGGCCGGGCATGTGGCCCTGCACGTAGCGGCCGAAGGCGGCCGCGTCGCGCACGTCGACGTCGATCACGACGAAGGCCGGCACCGCCTCCGGCGACGGCGCGGCGCCGGCCACGCCCTGCACCAGCACGACCTCGGCGCTGGACGCCGAATGGCGCAGCCGCTTCCACGGCGCATAGGCCGGGCTGGCGTACCAGTCGAGGAAGACCTGCGCGTTCGGCCACTGGTGGATGACCATGCGGCGTGCCGGCCACTCGCCCTCGATCGTCTGCGGCACCGCGCCGGCGACGAGGAAGCGGCCGCCGACCGCCGCGATCGTCGGCGTGTGGCCGGCCACGTACTCGCCGAAGGCCTTGCCGTCGCGGATGTCGATGCGCACGATCGAGAACGCCGGCTGGTCGGTCCATGCCGGCGCGGCCGCCGGCGACGGCGCAGGCGCCTGCGGCGGCGGGGTGGCGCAGCCGGCGCCGAGCAGCGCCGGCAGCAGCGCGACGACGTCGCGGCGATGCATCGGGTTCATGATGGTGACCTCGCGTCGAAGGTGGTGGAGCGGACGCCGCGTCGGCTTCAATCCGGCTTGATCCCGCGCTCGCGGATCACGCGACCAAACTTGGCGTGCTCGGCCTTGACGAAGGCGGCAAACTCCACCGGGCTGCTGCCGACCGCGGTGAATCCCAGGTCGGCCATCTGCCGGACGAACTCCGGCGTCCGCACGGCCCTGACGAACTCGGTGTTCAGCCGCGCGATCACCTCGGTCGGCGTGCCGGCCGGCGCGAACACGCCCTGCCAACCGTCGCTGTCGAAGCCGGGGTACAGGCTGGCCACCGTCGGCACGCCGGGCAGCGCGTCCAGCGGACGGGGCCCGCCGACCGCGATGGCCCGCAGCTTGCCGCTGCGCACGTGCGGCAACACCGCGACGCTGGTGTCGAAGGCCATTTCGACTCTCCCGGCCAGCAGCTCCTGCATCGCCGGCGCGGCGCCGCGGAACGGCACGTGCACGATGAACAACCCGGCTTGCTGCTTGAGCATCTCCATCGCCAGGTGCGGCCCCGAGCCGCTGCCGTAGCTGGCGTAGTTGAACCGGCCCGGGTGGCGGCGTACGGCCTCGAGCCACTCGCCGAGCGTGCTTGCCGGAAACGCCGGGTTGACGACGAGCACGTACGAGCCGGCAATGGTCTGCGTGATCGGCACCAGATCGGCGAGCACGTCGAACGGCGCCTTGACCAGTTGCGGCTGGATGACCACGGTCGACGCATGGCTGAGCAGCGTGTAGCCGTCGGCCGGCGCCTTGGCCACCGCGTCCGCGCCGATCGCCCCGGCCGCGCCGGGGCGGTTGTCGATCACCACCGGCTGCCCGACCGCGGCCTGCACCTTCTGCGCCAGCGTGCGCGGGACCAGATCGCCGGTGCTGCCGGGCGGGAACGGCACCACGAGCCGGATCGGCCGGGTCGGATAGGTCTGCGCCGGCGCCGCAGCGGGCAGCCCGAGTGCGGCGGCGGTCAGCGACCGGAGGATCCAGGAACGCCTGTTCATCGTGCCAACTCCTCGCTGTGTGGACGCCGGGCGCTGCCGCGGCCACGCCGCGACCGGCTCACCGCCGTCATTGCGCACGCCCCCCACGCTCGTCGGCCAAGCGACGGGCGAAGTCTTCGTAGCCGGTAGGCTCGCGCCCGAGCAGCATCGCCAGCACGCGCCGGTTGCCTCCCGGCGCGCCGTAGCGGTCGAAGGCCTCGAACATCGTGCGCAGGATGGCCATCTCGCGCGGGTCGCGGCCGGCCCAGTGCGGCAGCGCCATGTAGTCGGCGAGCGGCATCGTCGTCGCCCGCACCTCGCGCCCGAGGACCCGCGACCACACCGCGGCCATCTGGTGCCGGGTCAGCGGCGCGGCGGTGGAGACCATCTCGTAGGTGCCGTAGTCGAAACCGGCTTCGGACAGCACCCGTGCCGCGCCCTCGGCGTAGTCGTCGAGGTCGAGCCAGGAGACCGGCGCCTCGGCGGCATACGGGAAGAGCAGCTCGCCTTGCGCGACCAGCCGCGCCCACTGCCAGACCACGTTTTGCATGTAGTTGGTCGGCTGCAGGATGACCCAGGGCAGGCCGCTCTCGATCACCGCCTCCTCCACCAGCCGCTTGTGGACGTGGAATCGGATCGCCTGCAGCTGCGGGTTGACCACGCTGTGCAACACGATGCGGCGCACCCCCGCGGTGCGCGCCGCGGCGATCACCGCGCGGCCATTGGCCACCTCCTCGGGTTTCATGCGCGGCGGCACGTGGAACACCGTGTCGATGCCGCGCATCGCCGCGGCCAGCGCCGGCGCGTCGTCGAAACGGGCGAGCGCGGTCTCGCCGGCGCCGGCCGCGCACAGCGCCTGCGCCGACGCCTCGCGCGTGGCCAGCGCGCGCACGTGCACGCCGCGCCGCGCCAACGCAGTCAGCACCGCGCGACCGGTCATGCCGTTCGCCCCGGTGATCAACACGGTCATTGAAGTCCCTCCGCGCCGTGCGCGGCGAGCCGCCGCACGAAAGCGTCGAATCGAGTCGGCTCGCGGCCGAGCATCATCCGCAACACGCGCGCGTTGCCGCCCGGCAGGCCGAAGCGGTCGTAGTGCGCGAACATCGCTGCCACCCGTTCGAGCTGGAACGGCGTGCGCGAGCCGGCGGCGGCCACCTGCCATTCGTCGAGCGGGCAACGCTCGGCGCGCACCGGCCGCCCGAGCACGCCCGCGATCACCGCCGCCATCTCGACCCGGGTCAGCCGGTCGCCGCTGCACAGCTCGAAGGCGGCGCCGTCCCAGCCCGGCTCGGTGAGCACCGCGGCGGCCGCCTCGGCTACATCGCCCAGATCCACCAGGCTCATCCGCGCCTGCTCCGAGTACGGCAGCCGGTACAAGCCGCGGCCGCGGATCGTCTCCCACGCCGGCAGCAAGTTCTGCATGTACATCGTCGGCTGCATCAGCGTGTAGGGCAGCCCGGACTCGATCAGGGCCAGCTCCACCAGCCGCTTGTCGCGGTGGTGGCCCATCGCGTCGCACTGCGCATGCACGACGCTGTGGAACACGAAGTGGGCCAGGCCCGCACTTCGTCCGGCCTCGATCAACGCGTGCCCGATCTCGACTTCGGCATCGCTCATGCGCGGGGCGATGTGATAAAGCCGCCGGGCGCCGGCCAGCGCGCGACGGCAATCGGCCCGCTCCCTCAGGTCGCCGACCACGACCTCGCCGGCCCCGGCGGAGCGCGCCACCGTCGCCACGGCGTCGCGATGGACGAACGCGCGCGCCGCCCCCCCGCGTCGCGCCAGGGCCCGCAGCACGGCGAGCCCGGTCAGTCCGCCGGCACCGGTAACGACGATCATGCGCGACGCCTTGACCGCGCGGCGCGGGTTCCGCCGTGGACAACCTCGGCAGGCGCGGGTGGAATCAAACGGGCGGCCATGTGGGGCGATCGGGGCAGGCGGCCGGGCCGGACTACATCCGCGACGGCAGCCAGGTGGCCAGCGGCGGCCAGAACCACACTGCCGCAGCGGTGGCGAGGATCAGCAGCCAGTACGGCGCCGCGCCGGCGAAGATGTCGTTGACGCGAACGCTTCGATCCGGCACCGCGGCCTTGACGACGAACACGCCGATGCCGAACGGTGGGGTCAGGACGCCGGCCTCGATGACGAGGATGCCCACCAGGGCGAAGGTGATCGGCTCGATGCCCAGCGCCTGCGCGATCGGCCAGAACATCGGCACGGTCAGCAGCATGATCGAGATCGAGTCGATCAGGCAGCCGAGCAGGAACCAGGTCGCGACCATGAACAGCACGGTGCCGGCCGGACCCAGGCCGAGCGCCTCGAGCAGGGCCCTGACCTGGTCGGGCACGCCCTCGAGCGCGAGCAGCTTGGTGTACATCGTCGCGCACAGCAGCAGCAGCAGCACCGGCGTGGTGGTCTTGCCGGCGACCACGAAGGACTGCGCCAGGCTCCGTGCCGGCATGCCCTTGGCCAGAGCCAGCAGCAGCGCGCCGAGCAGGCCCAGCGCCGAGCCCTCGGTCGGCGTGACGAAGCCGAGCCAGATGCCGCCGAGCGTGACGCCGATCAGCAGCGCCACGCCGATCCAGCCGATGCGCTCGCTGCGCAGCGCGGCGGCGTCGCGCGGTTCGGCGGCGGCCGCCGGCGGCAGCGGCGGCGCCAGGCGCGGCCAGGCCGAGGCGGCGAGCATGCAGTAGGCCGCGTACAGCGAGGCCAGCAGCAAGCCGGGCAGCACGCCGCCCGCGAACAACCTGCCCACCGACTGCTCGGTCAGGATCGCCCAGACGATCATGAACACCGACGGCGGGATCAGCAGCCCCAGCACCGAACTGCCCGCGATGCACCCGGTGGCAAAGCTCGGCGCGTAGCCGGCGCGGCGCATCTGCGGGTAGGCGACCTGGCTGAACGCCGCCGCCGACGCGATGCCGACGCCGGTGACGGCGGCGAAGACCGCGTTGCCGCCGACGGTGGCCACCGCGAGCCGGCCCGGCACTCCGGTCAGACGCCGGTTGACGACGCCGAACAGGTCGGCCGCCGCACCCGAATGCGCGATCAGCAGGCCCATCACTGTGAACAGCGGCAGGACGACGAAGTTGTACTCGCGCACGCCGTCGAGCATCGTCTGCTGCAGCAGGCCGAGCACCGGCGCGAGCCCACCGAGCGAGAAGTAGAGCCCGACCGCGGACGCGAATGCGAACGCGAAGGCCACAGGGATGCCGACGAACGACGCCAGCGCGAGCAGGCCGAGGATCCAGTACAGGCCGTGGCTGCCCATGGCATTCAAGCGGCCGACTCATCCGCCGGCCGCAGGCGCCCGCCGCCGGCCAGCCAGGCCAGGCGCGCGCACACGAGGGCCGCAGCCAGCCACAGCCCGAAGGTCGCCGCGCGCAGCGGCCACGCCGGGATGCGGAACGCGTCGGTGCCGTAGAACTCGCCGGCGGCGACGCTGTGCACGAGCGGTGACCAGGCGACGGTGGCCACTGCGGCGAAGAGCCCCGCGCCCACCCCGTAGGCGAGCGCGTCGAGAGCGGCGCGCAAACCGGCCGGCACGCGCTCGACCAGGAAAGTCACGCGCAGCAGCTGGCGTTGCCAGATCGCGTAGGGCAGCTGCAGGAAGGTGATCAGCACCAGCGCATTCGCCGCCAGTTCGGTGGTGCCGGGGAAGGGCCGGTTTAGCAGCAGCCGACCGCCGGCGTCGTACAGGATGACCGCGGTCAACAGCGCGACCGCGGCCGCGCCGATCAGGTGCAGCGCGCGGGCTGCGGATTCGATGGCACGATCGGTGCGGGCGGGCACGGTCAGACCGGGTAGTCGAATGGAAACTGGTGACCGGCATCCCGCAGCGCCCGCACGTAGGCGCGGAAGGTCTCGGTGCCCTTCAGGCCCTTGGCGTCGAGCTCCCGCGCCGCCCTGGCTGGCAGGTCGCGCATCGATTCGGCCCAGCGCCGCTTGTCGGCCGCCGGCAGCGCGATGAAGCGCACCCGCTCCTGGTTGGCGGCGACCGCGTCGGCGTCGCGCTTGGCGCAGACCTCTGCGATCTTCGCCGACGACTCGGCGGCGACCTCGTCGAGGATCGCGACCAGCTCGCGCGGCAGCGCGGCGCGTCGCTCGGCGTTGATGAACACCGCGTTGCTGACAAAGGAGCCGAAGTCGGTCTTCAGGAAGTACTTCGCCACCTCGTACAGGCGAAAAGCGGCGAAACCCGAGGCGAAGTAGATGTTGCCGTCGATCAGCCCGGTCTGGATCGCCTGGTAGTTCTCGCCGATCGGCATCTGCACCGGCACTGCGCCGACCGCCTGGGCCCACGGCGCGTTGGCGCCGGCGCAGGCCAGCTTCAAGCCCTTCAGTCCGTCGATGCCGGTGACTTCCTTGCGCAGCATCATTCCGTAGTTCTCGGTCACCGACATCGACAGCACCTGCACGCCGTACGGCTTCATGCTGTCCTGCAAGGCCGGCACCTCGTGCAGCATGCGCATCGCGACCCGGGCCTGCAGCAGCGGGTCGGTGGTCGTGAAGGGGAAGTAAAGACCGTAGTTCAGCAGCGCGGTGCGCGACTGGTCGAACGACGGCACGGCCAGGCCGATGTCGAGCGCGCCCTTCTGCACCGCCTCGACGATGCCGTCGAGCTTGGCCACGGTGCCGGCCCAGGCCTTGACGAAGCGCACGTTCAGGCCCTTGTCCTTCGCGCGGCGCACGACCTCGGGCACGAAGAACGTGTCGGCGATGAACACGTAGGCCAGCGCCGGCGTCGGGTGGCCGGCACCGATGCGCAGCACGATCTCCTGCTGCGCGCGCGCTCGCGGCAACGCCAACGAGGTCGCGGCGGCCAGTCCGGCTTGCAGCGTGCGGCGGCGGGTCAGGCAACGGGTCATCGGCAGTCTCCTCGTTCGGGTCGGACTCGGTCGGCGCCGCCGGGCGCACCAGCCGCGGTGCGGGCGGGCTTCACGCGGGCTCCGGCAGGCGTTCCACGACGCAGCGCGCGTCGGTGAAGAAGTCGATCGACGCCAGGCCGCCTTCGCGGCCGAGGCCGCTCTGCTTCATGCCGCCGAAGGGAAAGTCCAGCTGGCGCACCAGCCAGCTGTTGACCCAGACCATGCCGGCGTCGAGTTGCGGCAGCAGGCGCTCCATGCGCGCGGCATCGCGGGTCCACAGCACCGCGGCCAGGCCGTAGCGCGGGTGGCGCGCGCGCGCCACGGCCTCGGCCTCGGTATCGAACGGCGCGACATGCACGCACGGCCCGAACACCTCCTCCTGATTCACGGCGGCGGCATCGGGCAGCCCGGTCCAGACCGTCGGCTCGATCCAGGCGCCGTCGTCCAGCGCGCGGCCGAGCCTAGGCACGGCGCCGCCGACGACCACCTGCGCGCCGTCGGCGCGCGCCTGTTCGTAGTACGCCAGCACGCGCGCGCGGTGGGCGTGGCTTATCAGCGGGCCGTGGGTGGTGGCCGGGTCGCGCGGGTCGCCGAGCCGAAACCGGCGCACGCCCTCGGCCAGCGCGTCGACGAAGCGCCGGTACAGCGGCCGCTCGACGTAGAGCCGCTCGGTGGCCAGACAGATCTGGCCGGTGTTGCGGAAGCTGGACTGCAGCGTGCCCTGGACGGCAGCGTCGAAGTCGGCGTCGGCGAACACGACGCCGGCGTTCTTGCCGCCGAGCTCCAGCGCGACGTCGGCGATGCGGCCGGCGGCCGCGCGCAGCACCTCGCGACCGGTATCGGTCGACCCGGTAAGCGTGACCGCGGCGACGCCGGCATGCGCCGCGAGCAGGCTGCCGCCGCCGTGCACGACGTTCAGCGCACCGGGGGGCAGGCCCGCCTGCAACGCCAACTGCGCCAGCCGCAGCGCCGAGCGCGGCGTGTGCTGCGACGGTTTCGCGACCACGGCGTTGCCCCAGGCCAGGGCCGGCGCGATCTTCCACGACAGCGTCAGCAGCGGCACGTTCCAGGGCCCGATCGCGGCGACCACACCCTTGGGGCGCCGCTGCACCCGATGCCGGAAGCGGCCCAACGCGGAAAGAGCGATCTCGCGGCACTCGCCGCGCCAGTGGCGCGCGACCGCCGCGAAGCTGCGGAAGTTGTCCGCCACGCGCGCGACCTCCTGCGCGGCGATCGGCACCGGCTTGCCGGTGTCGTCGATCTCGAGGCCGACCAGTTCGTCGTGCGCGGTGTCGATCGCCGCGGCGATGCGGTCGAGCAGGTCGGCGCGCTGCGCCGCTTCGCTGCGGCCCCAGCCTTCGGCCAGGGCCGCCGTTGCGGCGCGCACCGCGTCGTCGACCAGCGCCGCATCGGCGACGCAGACCTCGGCCAGCAGGCGGCCATCCACTGGGCTGCGCTTCGGCTCGCGGCGGTCGCTCGACACGCAGCGGCCGGCGATGAAGTGGGCGACCTGGTTCATGGCGCGGGCGGAAGCGGCTCGGAGGCAATGCGGTGCGGGTCCTGGCGGCACTATGGGCCGCTGACGCCGCGCCGGCTATCGCGCCGAAGCGAAACCATCTATAAACACGCTTTATGCCAGACCCGGATGCCGATCTCGATCTGAACCTGCTGCGCTACCTGGTCGCGCTGGTCGAGGAGCGCAGCGTCTCGCGCACCGCCGATCGCCTCGGCGTGACCCAGCCGGCCGTCAGTGCCGCGCTGAAGCGGCTGCGCGAGCGCTTCCGCGATCCGATCGTCGTGCGCGCCGGCCAGGTGATGTCGCCGACGCCGCATGCCATGGAGCTGGCACAGCAGATCGCGCCGATGCTGGTGGCGGTGCGAGAGTTGGCACGCGGGCGCGACGCCTTCGACCCGGCGCGCGCGCCCTGCGCGTTCACGCTGATGGGGTCGGACTACGTGCAGTTCTTTCTGCTGCCGCGCCTGTGCGCGCGGCTCGATGCGGCGGGCGCACGGGTCACGCTGGACCATCGGCCGGCGAACCCGAGCCGGATCGAGTCATGGATGGAGTCCGGGCAGGTCGACCTCGGCATCGGCTACCTGCTGACGCCGCCGCCGGCGCTGCGCCATCGGCTGCTGTTCACCGACCGCCAGGTGTGCGTGCTGCGCAAGGGGCACCCGGCGACGCGGCGCCCGTTCACCGCCGAACAGTACGCCGAGATCGCGCACGTGGCGATCTCGCCCGGCGGGGCCGGCATCTACCGCCAGCGCACCGACGAAGTGCTGAAAGCACAGGGGATCCGGCGCCGCGTAGTGCTCACGTTGCCGTCGTTCCTGGCGGTGCCGTACGTGGTCGCCAGGACCGACTACGTGGCCACGGTGCCGGCCCGTTTCGCGAAGTACTTCGTCGACCTGCTGCCGCTTCAGGCCGTGCCGGTACCGATCCCCCTGCCGGCGTTCGAACTGTCGATGTTCTGGCACGAGCGCGTGCAGCACGATCGGGCCAA
Organism: Burkholderiales bacterium; assembly: GCA_017302495.1. Lineage (GTDB taxonomy): Bacteria > Pseudomonadota > Gammaproteobacteria > Burkholderiales > Burkholderiaceae_C > Rubrivivax. The sequence goes on along the minus strand of JAFLDG010000030.1, from coordinate 11,280 downwards.
CGCGTGGCTGCGGCAACAGGTCGTGGCCGTCAGCGCCGAACTCGTCGACTGAGCGCACTCCCTCAGGGTCGCGCGCGCCACCGTTCGGCGGCACCGCGCCGCACAGCGCGCCGGGTCATAAACGGCGCTGATGTTCGGTTTGCAGCCCGCGCTATGGCCGGACCGGTCTCGGCCCGCCACAGTACGGCCCGTCGCGGCGCCGCCGCCCGCGCAACCGCAAGGCACCGAACGATGAACGCCGTGATCGCCCCGCACGACCTGACCGGAACGACCGCACTCGTCACCGGCGCGTCGAGCGGCCTGGGCCGGCGCTTCGCGCTGACTCTGGCAGCGGCCGGCGCCGCGGTCGGGGTGGTGGCCCGCCGGCTGGACCGGCTCGAGCAGCTGGTGACTGAGATCCGGGGCGCCGGCGGCCGCGCGGCGGCGGTGTGCCTGGACCTGACGCGGACCGCAGACATCGACCCGGCGATCGATGCCGTCGAAGCGGCGCTCGGCCCCGTCGGCGTGCTGGTGAACAACGCCGGCATGAACATCAACAAACCGATCCTCGATGTCACCGAGGCCGACTATGACACCGTGATGGCGACCGATTTGCGCGCAGTGTTCTTCGTCGCCCAGGCCGTGGCGCGGCGGCTGGTCGGCCGCGGAACGGGCGGCCGGATCGTCAACATCGCGTCGCTCGCCGCCGAACGGGCGGTACAGGGGCTCGGCGTGTACAGCGCAGCCAAGGCCGGCGTTGCGCAGCTGACGCGCGCGATGGCGCTGGAGTGGGCGGCACGGCAGATCAACGTCAACGCGATCCTGCCCGGCTTCATCGAGACCGAGCTGAACACCCGGCTGCTGAACAGCCCCGCCGGGCAGAAGCTGGTGCAGTCGTTCGTACGGCGCCGGGTGCCCGATCCGTCGGCGCTCGACGGCCTGCTGCTGTTGCTGGCTTCGCCGGCCTCGGCCGCGATCACGGGCTCGCTCTTCGTCGTCGACGACGGCCAGGGTTTCACGGTTCACTGAAGGCGCAATGGAAAGGATGGCGTTGGGCATGGAAACGACGACGGACAACCCGATGGCCGGCCTGTGGGCGCTGGTCAGCTACGTGGTGCGCATGGCCGACGGCAGCGAGAGCACGCCGCTCGGGCCCGATGCGATCGGCTACCTGCATTACGGCGGCGACGGCGTGGTCGCCGGCATCATGATGGCCCGCGGCCGGCCCCACTTCAGCACCGGCAACCGTCTCGGCGCGAGCGCCGAGGAGAAGGTCCGGGCCTGGGACAGCGTGGTGACCTACATGGGCACCTACGAGTTCCGCGGCGACACGGTCGTACACCGCATCCGCGCGAGCGTGTTCCCCGATTGGACCGGCGTCGACCAGTTGCGCCACCGGCAGGTGCTGCCGAACGGCCAGGTCGTGCTCAGCAACACGCTGGTCGAGCGCGGTGTGCAGCGCGAGGCGATCGCCACCTGGCGGCGCATCCGGCCGGACGAGATGGTGGCCGGCTGAGCCCTACCCCAACCCCGAGACCCCAGGAGCAACCCATGGCCCAGCCCCTTCGCCGCGTCGTCACCGGCCACGACGCCCAAGGTCGATCGTGCATCCTGTTCGACGGCCCGTGCCCGAACGTGCACGTGCGCGCGACCGAGCCTCTGGTGGCGATGACCGAGCTGTGGTCGACCCGCGAGACGCCGGCGCGCAACGACGGCCACGAGGACGCGGCAGCAGGCCCGCTGTCGCTGCCGCCGCCGCCGCGCGGCACCGTGTTCCGGATCGTCGAACTGCCGCCGGACCGGCTGCGCAACTGGGCCAACCTCGCGGCGATCGACCCGGCGCACGCCAAGGAGACCGGTCATCGACACCCGGGCTTCCACAAGACCCGCACGCTCGACTACATCATCGTGCTGCAGGGCGAGGTCTGGGCCCTGATGGACGAGGGCGAAACGCTGCTGCGCACGGGGGACGTGCTGATCCAGCGCGGCACCCACCACGCCTGGAGCAACCGCAGCGATTCGACCGTGCTGCTCGCAGGGGTGCTGATCGACGCCGAGCCGACCACCTGAGCCCGCCTCGCGCCGGCCCGGCTCAGGACCAGGACGGTGGTCCCGGCGCGTTCGCACCGTCCGTCAACTCGGCCACGAGCCGGCGGCAGCCGGCTTCGATGAGGTCCAGCACTTGCTCGAAATCCGCGTCCGTGCCGTCGTACGAATCCGGCACGCCGCGTCCCTCGGGCAACCGGCAGTAGGCCGCCATCCGCCTTATGCGGTGCTGCAGACTCGGCGGGCAGAGCGCCATTGCCGGAGATCGCCTACGGCCAGCTGGCCGGCGTGTCGGCTGCGGGCGTGCTCATTGGTAGACGTTGGTTCCTTAAGCGGCCTGAGGGCCGGGTGCAGAACCAACGCCCCCTTTCAAACCGTGCGTGCGGATTTCCCGCACACGGCTTACCAGTGGTCTGTCGGCTCGCAGCATTACGCGGACTCCTGTTGCCAGAAGGCTTGCCCGGGATAGCGGATCGTCCCACGCAGGCGATGCAACCCAAGTTTCTCGAAGCATTCGCGATCCCAGCGCTGGGTGATTCCCGCCCGCAGGTTACGACCCGCGCGCTTGAGCCGCAGCCCCTTGAGCCGCCGGACGACGTAGGCGTCTATCCCGGCGAACTTCGTGGCCGCGTTGCCGCTGCGGAAGTACTGCCCCCAGCCGCGCAGCACCGGGTTCAGCTTGGCAATGACGCCTCGCAGATCCTGATGGCAGCGCCACCGGGGAGTCAGCTCCCGCACACGGTCCCTCACGCGCGTCATCGCCCGCTGGCTCGGCCAGCGGTGCAGGTAGTACCGCTTCAGCCGCTTTTGCTCCCACAGTCGGCCGCTCATGCGCTTGTGCAGGTGACAGCCCAGGAAGTCCAAGCCTTCCCTTCCCGCCGTCAGCACCACGCGCCGCGTCTTGTGCGGATGCAGTCGCAGCCCCAGCCGGCCCAGCACGTGCGCGATGCGGCGATGGCTTTCCTCGCAGGCCTGCGCCGTGCGGCACATCACCACGAAGTCGTCCGCGTAGCGCACCAGTTCGCCCAGATGCGTTGCGTGTTTGGCCCACACCCGGTCCAGCACGTGCAGGTAGATGTTGGACAGCAGCGGCGAGATCACGCCCCCCTGCGGCGTTCCCGCCGCCGGGTGGCGCACCACGCCGTCCTCCATCACGCCTGCCTGCAGCCACAGCCTTACCAGCTTGAGCACCCTGCGGTCCCCGACCCGCTGTCCCACCAAGGTGAGCAGCTTGTCGTGCTCGATGCTGCCGAAGTAGTTCTCGATGTCGGCATCCAGCACGTGATCCGCGCCTTGGTTGCCCAGCAACCTGAGCCTCTCCAGCGCCATCTGCGCACTGCGCCTGGGCCGGAACCCGTACGAGCACGGCTTGAAGTCCGCCTCGAAGATGGGCTCCATCACCAGCTTGGCCGCCATCTGCACCACCCGGTCGCGCACCGTGGGGATGCCCAAGGGCCGTTTTGCCCCGTCTGCCTTGGGGATGTACACGCGCCGCACGACTTGCGCGCCGTACTCGCCTGCGCGCAGCACCTCGCCCAGCTCCTGCAAGAAGCGCTGGACGCCGTACTGCTCGACTTCGTCGATCGTCACCCGATCGACGCCCGCTGCGCCCTTGTTGCGGCGCACCCGCTTCCACGCCTCGTGCAGGATGTCAGCCCTGCATATCTGGTCGTACAACGCGTGGAAGCGCCTTTCCGGGGCCCGCTTGGCTGCGGCCCAGAGTTGCCTTTGCAGTTGTCGCACTTTGTCGCCGCAGTCTCCTGCGTCGGGGTCGTTAGGTCCGGTCTGGCCGGCCATTCCCTCGCGCTTACCCGCTCCAGCAGCATGACCACCGCAGGGACCCTTCCCTCCAGCCGCGTTATGCCGCACGGCCTTCGTCGCCTCGGCTCTCGCCTTGGCGTGCAGTACTACGATCCCCTCGGACTCCCGCTGCGCACGGTTCGACTTCGCCCTGGGCTTATACGAATCCGCTTGCCCCGACTCGGGCCGCGCAGACGGGTCTCTCGTGTTCCGCACCACTCCTTGCACGCGTGCTGCGCCCCATACCCCGCCGCAGCCACCGGCGCGCTTCGGTACTCGCGCCGACAGTGTTGCCTTCGCCGTGACATGAGCGGCTCGGCCTGCGGGTTGTACATCTGTCGAGGCTGCAGGCTTCACTTCATGTTGCGGCCCGCGTGCTTGCTCCGCGCTGAACGGCTTGCACCGCTTCACGGGCTTCCGACGCCCCGCTCGGGCTGGGAGGTCTCCCTCCTCAACCTGGGGCCTGCTACCCGGCGCACCGACGCCTACCGGGACGGGACTCTCACCCGTGAGAGTGGCGCAGCAAGCCAAAACCTCGCCTTCCCCTTCAGAGATCGGCTCGGTCTCAGCGTCACGACGCACCATGCTCGCCTGCTACGCGGCGACGGGCTGGTGGCTGCGCCGCACGCGCGGCGGGCTGCACCTGCTCGCCACCGGCGGCAACCCGGAGGGCGCCCGGCTCACCGGCCTGTCGCCCGCGCGGGCGACCTTCGCCGCGTTCACGTTGAGCGGGCTGGCCTGTGGCCTCGCCGCGGTCGTGCTCGTCGTGCGCACCGGCACCGGCGATCCGCTCGCCGGCGAACCGCAACGCTGGCGTCGATCACGCCGGTGGTGATCGGCGGCACGCTTCTCGGCGGCGGCCGCGGCGGCGTGTTCGGCACGCTGCTCGGCGTGTTCGTACTCGTGCTGCTGGGCAACGTGCTGAACTACCTGAACGTGTCCGCCTTCCTGCAGTGGACGATCGAGGGCCTCATCATCATCGCCGCGGTGTCCTTCCAGGCCGGCCGCCGGGAGATGCGCGCATGAGCCTGCCGGGCCGCCCCAAGGGCGAATACCGGAAGGCGCAGCCTGAAGGTACTTCAATGAGCGCGCCGGGCCGCTTCCAAGCGCTCATCCCGGAGCGCGCAGCGCGGAGGGTAGTCCTGTGAATACGCAGGCTATGCCCGCCGCGACCGGCCGCCAGAGCGATCGGCGGCTGGCCGACAATCCGGTCGTCGCGCGCGAGGTGGCGATCCTCGCCGGCGTGCTGCTGGCCCTGGTGGCTGCGGCCGGCGTGCTGTCGCCGGCGTTCCTGCGGCCGGGCAACCTCGGCAACCTGGTCGTGCAGGCGGCGCCGCTGTGCATCGCGGTGCTCGGCCAGATGATCGTCATCACCGCGCGCGGGCTGGACCTGTCGGTCGGCTCGCTGATGGCCACCGTCGCGGTGATGGCCACCGCCTTCGAGACGACGAGCAATGCGATGGTGCTGCCGATCGTCGCGACCGTCCTCGCCTTTGCCGTCGCGGTCGGCGCGGCCAGCGGCTGGCTGGTCGTGGCGCGCGGCATCAGCCCCTTCCTCGCGACGCTGGCGATGATGATCGTGCTGCAGGGGCTGCGCTTCGCCTACACCAAGGGGGCACCGTCGGGCGAACTGCCGCCGGGCATCCGCTTCATCGGCACCGGCAGCATGCTCGGCGTGCCGTTCTCGGTGCTGGTCGTCGCCGCCGTGACGCTGGCGATGGTGCTGCTGCTGCATCGATCGGCCTTCGGTCGCCGCGTCTTCGTCGTCGGCACCAACCCGCGCGCGGCCGAACTGGTGGGCATCGCCGCCGGCCGCGTGACGATCGCCTGCTACGCAATCGGCGGCGGGCTGTCGGGCCTGGCCGGGCTGGTGCTGATCGGCTACGTCGGCACGGTCGACAACTGGGTCGGCCGAGGCTACGAGCTCGACTCGATCCTCGCGGCGGTCATCGGCGGCGTCGTGCTCGGCGGCGGCGCGGGCAGCGTGCTCGGCGCGCTGCTCGGTGCGCTGATCCTCGTGGTGCTGTTCAACCTGGTGCTGATCCTCGGCCTGCCGGTCGAGTTGCAGCTCGTCATCAAGGGCCTGGTCATCGTCGCCGCCGCCGCGATCCGCGTCCGGCGCGTCGGCCGCTGAGCCGCCACTTCCATTCCCTTCGCAAGGAGCGCTTTCATGATTCGTCACTTGAAGACCGGCCGTACGGCCGAGCAATCGGCGCAGGACGCCGCCAAGGTACGCGACACCGTCGCCGGCATCCTGGCCGACATCGGCAACCACGGCGACGCCGCGGTGCGCGAGCTGTCGCAGCGCTTCGACCAATGGGCGCCCGAGTCCTTCCGCCTGTCCGAGGCCGAGATCGACGCCTGCGTGCGCGCGCTGACGCCGGGCCAGCTCGACGACATCCGGTTCGCACAGGCGCAGATCCGCCGATTCGCGCAGGTGCACAAGGAGGCGCTGCGCGACGTCGAGGTCGAGACGCTGCCGGGCGTCGTGCTCGGGCACAGGAACATGCCGGTGGAAAGCGTCGCGTGCTACGTGCCCGGCGGCAAGTTCCCGCTCGTCGCGTCGGCGCACATGGGCGTGGTCACCGCCAAGGTCGCCGGCGTGCCGCGCATCGCGGCCAGTTCGCCGCCGGTGGGCGGGCGGGTGATGCCGGCGGTGGTCGCGGCGATGCATCTCGGCGGCGCCGACGAGATCTACACCCTCGGCGGCGTGCAGGCGATCGGCGCGCTCGCGCTCGGCACGCAGAGCATTCCGCCGGTGACGATGGTCGTCGGCCCCGGCAACGCCTTCGTCGCCGATGCCAAGCGGCAGCTGTTCGGCCGGGTGGGCATCGACCTGATCGCCGGGCCGTCGGAGACGCTGGTGATCGCCGACGACTCGGTCGACGCCGAGCTGTGCGAGACCGATCTGCTCGGCCAGGCCGAGCACGGCTACAACACGCCGGCGATCCTGCTGACGAACAGCGAAGCGCTCGCGCGCGCGACGATCGCCGAGGTCGAGCGGCTGCTCGCGATCCTGCCGACCGCCGCGACCGCCGGCGTGTCGTGGCGCGACTACGGCGAGGTGATCGTCTGCGACACGCTCGACGAGATGGTGTCCGAGGCCGACCGCATCGCCAGCGAGCATGTACAGGTGATGACGCGCGATCCGGACCACTTCCTGAAGCACATGAAGAACTACGGCGCGCTGTTCCTCGGCGCGCGCACCAACGTCGCGTACGGCGACAAGGTGATCGGCACCAACCACACGCTGCCCACGGGCAAGGCGGCGCGCTACACCGGCGGCCTGTGGGTCGGAAAGTTCATCAAGACCTGCACCTACCAGAAGGTGCTGACCGACGAGGCGAGCGCGCTGGTCGGGCGCTACTGCTCGCGACTGTGCGCGCTCGAGGGCATGGTCGCGCACGGGGAGCAGACCAACATCCGCGTGCGGCGCTACGGGCACGCGGAGGTGCCCTACGCCTCGGCCGCGGCGTGAGCCTGCCGGGCCGCCCCAAGGGCGAATACCGGAGGGCGAGCCCGGAGGTACTCCCGTGAGCGAACGCCGCCGCCCCGAGCCGCGCGCGGCGTACCGCTGGTTCCGCGAGGTCGGTCTGCACTGGCGCGACAACGACGTCTACGGCCATGTGAACAACGTCGTGCACTACGCCTGGTTCGATACGACGGTCAACGCGTGGCTGCTCGAGCAGGGATTCCTGCGCCCCGACGCACGTTTGGCCGGCTTCGTGGTGGCCTCGGGCTGCGACTACTTCGCCGAAGTCGCCTTCCCTGCACGCGTGGACTGCGGCCTGCGCGCCGGCCGCATCGGCTCGAGCAGCGTGCGCAACGAACTCGCCCTGTTCCGCCACGGCGAGGCGCTGAGCCTGGCGGCCGGCCAGCTCACGCACGCCTACGTGCGCTGGCCGGAGCGCCGACGCGAACCGCTGCCGCCTGATCTGCGCGAGCGCCTCGCCGATTTGCGCGCTTCCTGATGGCGGGGCGACGGGCGCCCGAGCCCCAGCCACTCCGAGGGACAAGGGGCGCCGGCTCGAATGGATGACCATCCACAGGTCGTAGTGCCTGTCGTCGCTCGACGCCCGGGATTGCCCAGTGCCCGGTCCGAGTCATCAGGAGCGGAATCGACACGGTCGGCCGCGCGCGGCAAGTCCCGAACTCGCCGGTGTACCCGCGGCGATGGGCCGCAATCGAAGCGCCTCGAGGCGAACCGGCGGCACCCTGGCACTCGCGTCCTGAGCGATGCCGGACGCGCCCATGCCAGCTCCACTCCGGTGGACTCCTAGGTGGACCCCTCGGGCCCCGGTCAAAGGAAACGGGCTAGCGTCTCACGACGCTAACCCGTTGATTTTGATGGCGCGGCTGGCAGGAATCGAACCCACGACCCCTTGGTTCGTAGCTCGTTCGGCAGTCGCAAGTTATTGATTTCATTGATGTTCTGACGGAAGCCGCCTGTCCCTTTGCTCCTCTGTCATGAACAGTTCTGCACAGGACGAGTCCCTTCAGGGTCCCTTCGACTCTTCAACCGTCGCCTTCACTCGAAAAGCGACGCCACGGTCTTCATCGGCAGGTATAGCCGCCTGGCGCTGGCCTGCAAGGGTACGAAGTCGAAGTGACGGTAGAACGCCGCGGCGGCTTCGTCCTTCGCGTCGACAACGACGGCCATCGCCGAGATCTCGGCGGCGTGCTGCAGGCTGCGATGCAGGGCGTCCATCAGCAGGAATTCGCCGAGTCGCTGCCCCTTGACGCGCGCATCGACGGCCAGACGACCGATCAGGGTCACGGGCAGTTGCGGGTAGCGTGGTAGTTTCTTCGCCAGATCCTGCGCGATCTGGCTGGTGTCCACGTTCGATGCCGATAGCGTGTAGTACCCCAGCACCCGCGTGTCGGGCGGCTCGACAAGCACGAACGGCGCGGCGACGAAGCGCTGGGCGTCCTGCCGTGCATGCCGCTTGAGGTACTGGTCGAGGGCCGCGCTGCCGCAGTCGAAGCGCGTGCGGTCGTGCCGCCCTGCCAGGGGCTCGACGACGCGCCCACCCGAAGGCAGCACCCTCACCTACCTGGCACTGGCCTTCTTGTACGCTGCCGCGGCTTTGCGAAGGCGCGGCCCCGGCTTCGGCGGCTTGAGGAGGCCTCGCACGAACGCCGTCTGTTCGGCTCCACTGAGGCGGATCGAGGCGTGATCCTCGATCACCTTGGTCGCTGCTTCCTGCGCACTGGCCACGACGAAGTCCGACAGCGTGCGCCCGGACAACATTGCGGCGCGTTGCAGCAGGTCCTTCTGAACCGTGGAGACGCGGGCTTCGAGTCGCGCGCTGCGCGACTTGTCGACTGGCTCTGAAGCGACATTAGGCATGGACACTCTGCCCTGTGGCAACGTAGTCGCTCATTGTACGGCAACTGTACGGATGCGGAGTGCAATTGAGATCGAGTCCACGAATCGAAGAACGACCTCAGCGACCGTGCCGGACGGCAATGAGGCCGAGGGCGAAGGCTGGGACCGCTGTGTGCACGTGAGCGGTCTGGGAGCGTGGCGGCACGAGGGACCGGGCCCGACCCGTCGGCGACATACGTCGCCCTGATCTCGCCGCCTCGAAGCTGCCGGTCGAGCGCGACACCGCCACCTGAAGGAGTCCCACTGCGGAGGGCACACGTCGGCAGGCAGCCCTCAGGGCGATTGAGGCAACGAGCACGGCTTGAGACCGTGCGGGCTCACCCCATCGGGAGCCCATCGTGCACGCCACCGGCCGGCAGTCCCTTGCGGGGCGGACGGCGGCGGACGGCGCCCCGCTCCACTACGAACGCCACCGTCCCGAGCAGACCACGCTGTACCGGCTTGTGCAGCAGCACGCGGCCAGCTTCATCGCGCACACCGAGGCCAGCACCGGCGCCGAGCTGCCCCGGTTCATCAAAGATGAGTTCGACGCCTTCCTCGAGTGCGGCATCCTGGCGCATGGCTTCCTCAGGCTGCGCTGCGGCGAGTGCGGTGACGACAAGCTGCTGGCTTTCAGCTGCAAGCGCCGCGGGTTCTGCCCGTCGTGCGGTGCGCGGCGCATGTCGCAGACCGCCGCGCATCTGGTCGACCACGTCATCCCCCACGTGCCGGTGCGCCAGTGGGTGCTGTCGCTGCCGATCCCGTTGCGCGTGCTGCTGGCCGCGCAGCCCGAGCTGGTCACGCCGGTGCTGCAGGTGGTGCAGCGCGTGGTCACGCGTCACCTGCTGGCAGGCGCCGGGCTCAAGGCCGACGAAGGCCAGGGCGGCGCCGTCACGCTGATCCAGCGCTTCGGGTCGGCGGCCAACCTCAACATCCACCTGCACTGCCTGGTGCTGGACGGGGTGTACCGCTGCGACGCCGACAGCGCGCCTGCCTTCATCGAGGCGGATGCGCCCACCGACGACGAGCTGCACGCGCTGCTGCGGACCGTCATCACCCGGCTCATGAAGATGCTCACGCGCCGGGGTGTACTGGTCGAGGACACGGGGCAGACCTACCTGGCCGAGCCGGATGCCGACGGCGAGGAGGCGCGCACGCTGCGGCCGCTGCAGGCGGCGGCGGTCACCTACAGGATCGCTTTCGGGCCCCGCGCCGGGCAGAAGATGCTGACGCTGCGAGGAGCGATGCCGCGTGAGGCCACGGCACGTCAGCCCCTGTGCGCCGACATCGACGGTTTCAGCCTGCACGCGGCGGTGCGGGTCGAAGCGCACGACCGCAAGCGGCTGGAGCAGCTGTGCCGCTACATCACGCGGCCGGCGCTGTCGGACGAACGTGTGCAGCTCAACGCCGCCGGGCAGGTGGATCTCAAGCTCAAGACGCCGTGGCGCGACGGCACGACCCACCTGGTGATGAGCCCGCTGGAGTTCATGCAGCGACTGGCGGCGCTGGTGCCGCGGCCAAGGTTGCACCTGATCAGGTTCCACGGCGTCCTGGCCCCGAACGCGAAGCTTCGGCCTCTGGTGGTGCCGCAGGCACCGCAGGTGCAAGAGCAGGGGACCGAAGCCTCGGCAGCCGCCGAGTGCGAAGTCGAGACACTCCAGCCGCGGCCGAACCGCATCAGCTGGGCGCGGCTGCTCAAGCGCGTGTTCGACATCGACATGCAGCACTGCCCGAACTGCGGCGCCGGGGAACTGAAGATCATCGCGGCCATCCTCGAGCGGCCGGTGATCGAGAAGATCCTCACCCACCTGGGGCTGGATCCTCAGCCACCGCCTCGGGGACGGGCGCGCGAGGCGGGGCAAGACTGACGCCACCTGAGCCGCGCCGGCCGACATCAACACCACATCCGCAGGCTGCAGGTAAGCGACCAGCCGTCCCGTCTTGAGTAGCGCCGGGCAGACGACGACGATGGTGTCCACCTGTTCCTGAGGTGGACACCTATGCCCTCCAAGCCAGTGCGGCGGCGCCACGGCGCCGAGTTCAAGGCCAAGGTTCTGGCCGCGTGCGACGAACCCGGCGCGTCGGTA
>JAFLDG010000003.1 GCA_017302495.1 Burkholderiales bacterium | reverse complement strand
CTGGACGCGCGCGGTTTCATCGCGACGGGGCCGACGCTGCAGAGCGTGTCGCACGGCGATGTCCTTGCCGCCGGCGACGTGGCCTCGCGCGTGGACGCGCCGCACCCGAAGAGCGGCGTCTACGCCGTGCGGGCCGGCCCGCCGCTGGCCTCGAACCTGCGCGCCCGGCTGCAGGGCGAGCCGCTGAAGGCGTACCGGCCGCAGCGGCGCACGCTGTACCTGCTGTCCTGCGGCGAGCGGCGCGCGATCGCCGCGTGGGGCGGCCTCGGTGCCGAAGGCGCCTGGGTCTGGCGCTGGAAGGACCGGATCGACCGCGCGTTCATCGCGCGCTACACGTGGGCCGCCACCGCGCCGGTGTGAACCGAACGGGCGAACGGACATTGCGGCCACGGGCCGGGCAGGCGAGTCCGCGGGTCGTCGGAAAGCACGACGGGCCGCACCTGTCGATGCGGCCCGTCGGCTTCGTCTGGTCGGGACGGCGGGATTCGAACTCGCTACCCCTTGCACCCCATGCAACACACGATGGCTCCGCACGGGGTTGCCATCGTCTACAGACATCGCAAAAATCCTTTGCGGATCAACGGCTTGAGATATTCGTTGCTCCGCATGGGTCCGCGCCGCTACACTTGAACCCATCAAGAAACGGCAACCGAACGGCAACCAGACGGCAACTGGGGCCGGAAGCGAGGGAAGGAGGCGCGCGTGGCGACCATCACCGACAAGGCGATGCAGGGCAGAGCGAAGGCCGCAGACATCTGGCTGACGGACTCCACGAGCCGAGGCGCGGGCGCGCTGGTCGGGCGCATCACGCCAGCTGGTGAGCGGCTGTTCTACTTCCGGCATACCGACTCCACCGGGGCACGCAGGCTGATGCCGATCGGTCCGTACCACCCGAAGGGCGCCACTGGCCTGACCCTGGTGCAGGCCCGCGATCGCGCACGCGACCTGTCGACGCTGTACCGCTCGGGCATCAAGGACCTGCGGGAGCACTTCAAGCAGCAGGACGAAGATCGGCGACGCGCCGAGGACGCCGCACGCGCCGCCATCGCGACCGAGCAGCGCCAACTGCAGGAGGCCGAAGCCGCAGCGGCCCGGCGCGTCACCGTGCGTGGGCTGTTCGAGCAGTGGCGTACCGCCGACCTGCAGCCGCACACGCGCGCCGACGGCAGGCGTCTCGGTCGCAAGGACGGCGGGCAGTACGTGGCCGAGCAGTTCGGCCGACACGTCTTTCCGACGATCGGCGACATGCCGCTGGAGGACGTGCGCAAGGCCGACCTGCTGGCGCTGCTCGACGCGCAGAAGGTCGCCGGCAAGGCCCGTACGGCGAATGTGTTGCTGACCGACTTGAAGCAGATGCTCGACTTCGCTGCCGAGCGCGAGTTGATTGCCAGCAACCCCCTTGCGCGGGTGAAGCGCTCGAAGATCGGCGGCGCCAGCGTTGAGCGCGACCGGCACCTGAGCGACGACGAGATCAAGCAACTCGCCACCGCCCTGCCCACCGCGCGCATGCACCCACGCAGCGAGGCGGCCGTCTGGCTGGTGCTGGCAACCGCGGCTCGCATCGGGGAGGCCATGGGTGCCGTATGGGCCGATGCCCTGCCCGGCGAAACCATGGCGCGGCAGCGGCGCATCGCAGAACTGCGCAAGACCGCCGACGCCGCTGGCGTGAAGGTCGGCATCGTCGACGCGGCGGCACGAACTTGGTACTTGCCGGACACGAAGAACCAGCGGGATCACACCATCCACTTGTCGAACTTCGCGCTGGCCAAGCTCGAGCGGCTGGCCGCGCTGCGCGAGATGCTGCCGACGGACGGCAAGCCATCTCCCTGGGTGTTCCCCGCCACCGACCCCACAATGCCGGTGTGCGTCAAGTCACTCGGCAAGCAGTTGGCGGACCGCCAGCGCGAACCCGATCGGCGCATGAGCCACCGCGCCAAGGGAACCGACGCGCTGATGCTGCCCGGTGGCCGGTGGACGATGCACGACCTGCGCCGTACCGCGTCCACGTTCATGACGCGCCTGGGCTTCCGGTCGGACGTGGTGGACGAGTGCCTGAACCACATGCAGGCCGGCCGCATGGCGCGGGTCTACATCCACGACCGCCGCGAAGCGGAGCAGATGCTCGCCTTCGTTGCGCTCGGTCAGCGACTGGAAGAACTGGTTCGCGGCGAAGCGGCATCGGCCAAAGTGGTGCCGATCCGCGCCGCTTGAACACCGCCGCCCGGCGGTTCACCGGGCACCGTGGCCGCTGCGGTTCAGCGGCAAGGCGGGGCAGGTGGGCGCTCTCAACACCCACCTGCCCCTGACTCCCCGACCGATCGATGGAGGATCGATGGAAGCTGAATCCAAGGGTACGTCCAAGGGCCCGGGGCGCGTAGCCCGCGAGGACCGTCTCCCCTGCGGCATGATGGTGCTCGCAATCTCCGGGGTGCTGACCAGCGCCGGCTGCGCCAGGATGGTCGCCGCGGCGCTGCAGGGGCCGCCGCACGGTCGCAGGGTCGCGCTGCTGCTTGATCTGCGGCGATGCGTCGTCAGCTACGACCCGAACGACAGCGCCGACCCGGCGTTGGCAGCCGGCATCTCGCGCCTGGTGCCTATCGCCTTCTTGATCGGGCCTGAGCAGGCCTGGTTCGGTGATGGGGTTCGCCGCCTCGCACGCAGGGTCGGCGCGCTCCGGCGCTGCTTCGCCACGACCCCAGAGGCGTTCGCCTGGCTCGCCGAGGAGGCGGACCTTTCTGCGGCAACCGTGGAGTCGATGGGCCGCGATCGCGCGCGGGGGGATGCGCCGTTCCAGAAGATGCTCGCGCGGCTCGTGTCCTCGGGCGATCGCCCCGCGGCCCGGCCGTAGAGCGCTTGCCGATACTTCGGTTTCGCCGCGCCTAGGCTGATCCCCGAACAACCGTCCCCCGGCGGGCTGGCGCGGCACCTTCTTGCCGGGGGTGCATCGGGGGATGCATGTCGAAGCGACTCGACTTCAACGACGTGGTGCCGCTCGGCGACGCAGTGGACGAGCTCGTCGCACGCGGCAGGGTCCGTGCGACAGAGGGCACCTTGTTCCGCGCCGCAGCGACAGGCCGCCTTCAGCTCTTCGTTGAAGTCGTGCGAGGCGCCTGGGGCATCAAGGTGCGATCGGAGAGGGTCGCCCACCTTCAGCACGGGAAGGCGGAGAGTGAGGATCTGGAAGGGCCAGTCTCGCCGGTGCAGGAAGGCATCTACGAGTTCATCTTGCCCGCCCCAGACATCGACAGCCAGGCCTACCTCTTCCCCATCAGGGGCCCGCTGATCCGCGACCCCAAGGACGGCTCGGTCTACCAGCTGCAGCAGCGGCGGAAGTGGGAGGCGAGTTGGGAAGAAGACGAAGAGCCGCTCCGAGCGGTCAGCCGTCGCGGCTGGCTCGACGAGACGGACCCAGCCAAGTACTGTCCGGCCGACCACTGGCCCGATGGCTGCTCGCTCGGCGTGCTTCGATCGGACCTTGATGCATTCCTCGCAGCTGCTGCCCCCGGTGCGCTGAACCTGCGCGCCACGCCTGATGTCGCCGACAAGGCCGAGACGCTGCCGTCGCGCGAGCCGCTTATGCAGACGAACCGCGAGCGCGTGCTGATCGCTCTGCGCGCCGCCGGCTTCGATCCCGCGATGCTCCCACCCGTGCCGAGCGGCACCGCTTGCCCGGCGAAGAGTGCGGCAAGGGCTGGCGCCAGGCTGACACATTCTTCCTTTGATCACGCGTGGAAAGCGCTGTTGGCTTCCGGCGAAGCCGTGCGATTACGCTAGGCGTACCCAAGCAGCGACACCCCTGGGCGAACCTCGCCCAGGGGGCTAGGGTTTCAATGCCTAGGGTTCCGGCCTGATCGTGCGTCCCATGTCCAACTTCAACGCATGGGGCCGACAGTGACCGCAAAAACCGTCCTACCTGAACTGCCGGCTGCACTGGCCGAGGTCGCGCTGTGCGACATCCGGACTGCCATCGCGCCCGGCAATGCTTCGCCGAGTTGGTGGCTCGACGGCGTTCGCCGCACCCTGGAAGGCGACCTTCGTCACGACGAGGTGCCGTTCCCGCAGCCGGTGATCCGGCGGCCGCGCTTCACCCGTTGGCGCGTGTCCGACGTTGCTCGCTTCTGGCGTGAGTTCACTGAGCGCCATACCTGCGATGCCCTGGTGATCGGCCAAGCCAAGAAAGCATCCGCCGCAGCACGCGCCAAGCGCGAAGCCGAGCGCGAAGCCCAGCAGGCCGGAGCGTGAACCATGGCCGCGCACCGCAACGTCGGGGCCGCTACCCCGGGGCCGGTCACGCCCACAAGTGACAACGCCCGGGTGGTGCCGGGCGTCATCGGGGTTCAGGGAAGAGGAAGCAGGCCGGATTTTCGCTACACGCTGCCGTCGCTGCAACCGCGCCCACCCGCGGATCAGGCAGAGGCTGCCGTGCACATGCGCTTGGCCGACAAGGCACTGGCGGCGATCAAAGGCGAACAGTACGCCCGAGCCTACCTCGCCCGGCTGCAGGCCGGCATGGCAAGCCCCGGCGAGCTGGCAGTCATCGTGGGCTTCCTTCGCGACGAGATGCTGCACGGCGCCTGCCGCGTGATCGAGAAGGCACTGGGGGTGCGCCATGTATAAGCCCACGGAAGCCTTCCGCGCCGCGATCCTGACCGCGCTGGGCCATGCGCCCGATGAGATCGAGCCGGGCCGCATGCAGCGGTTCCCGACCAGCGCGCGCCGCGGCGACACCGCCGGCTGGTGCAAGCTGTTCACCGACCTGCGCGGCGGCGTGTTCGGCGACTTTCGTTCCGGCCTGGTCGAAACCTGGTGCGCCACTGACCGCGCGATGATGACGGCCGCACAGCGCGCCGCGTTCGCGCGTCAGGTGATGCAGGCCACCGCCGAACGCGAAGCCGACCAGCGCAGGCGGTGGGCCGAGAACGCCGAGCGCATCGCCAAGCTGCAGGCCGAGCTGGTGCCGCTGGTGCCCGGCGATCCGGTCACGCTGTACCTGAAGCGTCGCGGCTTCGCCGGCGTGTGGCCGCTGCCGGCGTGCCTGCGGCTGCATCGTGCGCTGCCTTACTGGCACGAAGGCGACGTGATCGGCACCTTCCCCGCGATGGTGGCGCCGATCGTCGCGCGCGATGGCCACACGGTGGCACTGCATCGCACTTGGCTGACTCGCGACGGCCGCAAAGCCGACGTCCCGAGCGTGCGCAAGGTGACTGCCGCATCGGGGCCGCTCGCCGGCGCCTGCATCCCGTTGTTCCAGCCGGAGCGCGGCCGCATCGGCATCGCCGAAGGCGTCGAAACCGCACTCGCCGCCTGGTGCGCGTCCGGCCTGCCGACCGTGGCCGCGTACTCGGCCGGCAACCTGGCCGCGTGGCACTGGCCCGCCGGCGTGCAGCGCGTGGTGATCTTCGCCGACCACGATGCCGTCGGCACCGACGCGGCCGAGAAGCTGCGCCAGCTTGCGCGCGCCGCCGGCCTGTCCGTCAGCGTGATGACGCCGACCGAGGCCGGTGACGACTGGTGCGACGTATGGGCGCAACGGGAGGTGACGGCATGAACGCGATCGTCGAAGACCTGGCAGCCGCGCGCGCTGCCGGCGCACCGCTACCCAAGGCCCCGAGGCCGCTGCCCGCCGAACTGCTGCCGGTCGATCCGTTCCCGCTTGATGCGCTGCCCGATGCGTTCCGGCCGTGGGTCGCCGACGTGGCCGAGCGCATGCAGTGCCCGCCAGACTTCGTGGCCGTACCGATGCTGGTCGCGGCCGGGGCCCTGGTCGCGCGCCGCGTCGCCATCCGACCGCAGCGGCGCACCGACTGGACCGAGTGCGGCAACCTGTGGGCGCTGATAGTCGGCCGGCCCGGGATCATGAAGTCGCCGGCGATGACGCAGGCGCTGGCGCCGATCGAACGGCTCGAGGTACGCGCTGCCGACGCGTTCAACGAGCAGGCCGCGCAGCATCGCGCCGAGGCGATGGCCGCAAAGCTGCGCGCCGAAGCGGGCCGGAAAGAGGCTGCGAAGCTGTTGGCGAAGAACCGCGCCGCCGACGTGTCGCACCTGCTGCACCCCGACGACGACGACGAAGCACCGACGCGCCAGCGTTACGTGGTCAACGACCTGACCTACGAAAAGCTCGGCGAAGTGCTTGCGCAGAACCCGGACGGCGTCCTGAGCGTGCGCGACGAGATCCGCGGGCTGCTGCTGCACCTGGCGCGCGAGGAATCGGCGCCGGCACGCGCCTTCTACCTTCAAGCGTGGAGCGGCGGGCGGTACACCTTCGACCGTATCGGCCGGGGCACCGTGACCGTACCCGATGCACGGCTGTCGATCATCGGCGGCATCCAGCCCGGCCCGCTGTGCGAGCTGGTGCGCCAGGCCCGCCGCGGCGCTGGCGACGACGGCATGATCGAGCGCTTCCTGATCGCCTGGCCGGACTTCACCGGCACATGGCGCGAAGTGGATCGCTGGCCCGAGACTGCGGCCCGGCACACAGCCTGGGAAGCCTTCGATCGCCTGGACGGGCTGAACGCCGAAGCGCTCGGCGCCGAGCACGACACCGATTCGGACGGGAATGCGCGCGGGCTGCCGTTCCTGCGGCTCGACGACGACGCGCGCGAGGCGTTCCGCGACTGGCACGCCGAGCTGCAACGCGACTTGCGCGCGGCCGACGCCGAAGGGCTCGAAGGCGCGCTGTCGAAGTTCCGGCACCACATCCCGGCGCTGGCGCTGCTCTTGCATGCCGCTGATGGCGGTGCCGGCCCGGTATCGAAGTCGGCCACGCTGCGCGCGCTGGCGCTGGCCGAGTACTTCGCCAGTCACGCACGGCGCCTGCACGCCAGCGGGCGACGCCTGGCCGTGCGCGGCGCCCGGCTGATCATCGACAAGGTCCGCAGCGGCGAGCTTCCGGCCGAGTTCACGTTGCGCGAGGTGCACCAGCGCGGGTGGGCAGGGCTGTCCGAACACGCGGCGGTGTCGGAAGCACTCGACTTGCTGGTCGTGCACGGCTGGCTGATCGAGGCCGAGCTGCCAACCGGTGGCCGGCCGAAGCTGCTCTACTGTCTGGCCGAGGGGGCGCGTCGTGGGTAAGTGGGCTGCGGCGCTGGCCGCGCACCTGGCCGATCGGCCCGCAATGGCCGATGGGAATCCGCGACACCCCACTGTGGGGTCGCCGGCAAAACCCTCAGAAGCCACTTCTGAAGGTTTTGATGGTGGCTCCGAGAGGGCGTGCTGCAATCTCGCGGCGCCTGTCAACGGCGCGGCGAACGATGGGCCGCACGCCCGCACCCGCCCCTACAGGCTGACGAAGGCCGAAGCCGATGCCGCACATGCCGAACCCTGGGGCGATGTCGCCATCGGCCGATTCGTGGCCCGCGTGACCCTGTTCCTCCGCCGCGGGCTCAACGCCACCGACGCCGACGACCTGGCTGAAGCGCTGCACCTACGCGACGTGCAGGGCGCCGATCACGTGATGTGCCTCGAGTGCCGGCACGTCGCCGGCCGGCCTGGCGCTCGGCGCTGCGGCAATCACGTTGCCGCCGCTGTCGGGCGGGATCTGCCCGAGGTGCTGGCGATCCAGCTTCAGCGCTGCCCTGGGTTCGGCAGCGCCGCGTCGTGACGCCGGCCCGCCCTGCCAACCGGCGGGTCCGTTGCAGGCGTTGCAGGTGCCGTTGCAGGTGCCGTTGCAGGTAACGGCGGCACGAACCCAGGCAGTCGGCCCTTCGCCGCCGGGCGGGTGCGTCGGCCCTTCGTGGCGGTCGCATCGTTCGACCACCACACCACCACGCAACCGAACGCCGGCGTTCGGTTGCGTGCGCGCTGATCAGCGCACCGGCCGGTGAGCGCGTCAAACGATCAACGTCGCGCCGGCCACTTTGACTTCGAGCCAGCTGGATCTTGATCGCCAGGCTCAGGCCGACCACGCCTAACCCGGTAGGGCGGCGACGGGCTGAACGTGCCCAGCACCGGCGCGGGGCCAGAGCGGCCGACCACGACCTTCTCCACGACCCTCGGGTAGAGCTTGACGGCAGTCACGAGGCGTCGGCAGCTCGCTGCTGTTCCAGGTCTCGAAGCGTAGTCCAGGTCGGCGCTCAGGAGGGCTTGCGCGCCTGCGGCTCCGGCTCCGGCCTGTCCTTCATCAGCTCGTGCAGCAGCTCGGCACCATGCCTATACGCCTCGATCACTTCCTCGGCCGTAGCGGGCTTGTAGTTCCGCAACGAGGTCGCCTCGTCGTTCGAGGGCTGCCGGCGATCTGGGCGGGCGTCCCCTGCGCCTTCAGGCATTGCGAAATGGGGCGGCTCCTCGAGCAGCTGCAACAGCTTCTTCACTTCCGACGGGCTGAGCGGCCGGTCCTGCTGCGCGATCAGTGCCGCCTCGCCCGCCGACCGGATCTCGGGGAACACCGACCGGAGCTGCGGGTGGGTCGCCAAATAGGTCTGGATCGCGTGCTGCTCCTGCAGCATCGGCGCCATCTCCAGGTAGGACAGGATCACCATCGGCGGCACCTTCCTGCTGCGCAGGGCCGCGGCGATCTCCTCGATCGCCTGCGCCTGCCGCTCCTGGTTCAACGCCATCAGGTACTTCCAGGTCTTGCTCTCCGCCAGGTCCGCGATCTCGTTCCAGATCGGCGTCGCTACGTTGTGCATCGGCGAGCTCCTTGCCTTCGTCCTCGAGCGTCAGCCCTTCGGGGGCGGGCGGCCGTCCTTCTGCCTGAACAGTTCCAATGCCCGGCGGCGCACCGCCGGCGTCACCGCTCGAAGGTCGTCCAGCGCCTTCTGCATCTTCGGAGTCAGCTTCGGGTCGGGCTTGTTCGGCTTGGGTTGCATCGCGTTCCTCCTGGGCTTCGATCTCGGTGAAGGCGCACTTCAGCCTACACGGGCACCCCACCTATCGGCGCCACTGCCCACAACGCATGCATCATCGGGCACGGTGACCGCATCTCAAGCGCTCGCAAGATCTCTCATCCGTTCGCGGCCTCCCTCGCATTTGACACCCCGCAACACCCACTCGAGCCAGCTCCAAATGCGCTGTCGCGCGGCCTTGTGGAACTATGCGGCAGAAAGCAAGGACGCGCGCCTGCTTGCGATGGAGCCAGAGAGGGAACTCGGGT
The DNA here is from genome assembly GCA_017302495.1 of Burkholderiales bacterium. GTDB lineage: Bacteria > Pseudomonadota > Gammaproteobacteria > Burkholderiales > Burkholderiaceae_C > Rubrivivax. Next base: position 29,110 of record JAFLDG010000003.1, on the reverse strand, counting down.
TTCTCCTCTCTCATTTGCACAAGCACCCGTCGAGGCAGTGGGTAGGGCCATGACCGGCGCCCGGCCCGAACGGATCGCGCGTTCTCTCACGCGAGGGCTAAAGGGTGATCTGCTGCAATTTCGCCCCCCCCCCCGGGGGTGGGGGTGCTGCGAGCACGTGGCTGCGGGCCCCTCGCCGAAGAGGAGCGCCAACTTGGGTCGCTCGGCTTCCCCGCCCGTGACCACCCCCACGACCACACCGGCCGCCCACGCGACCGTGCCGAGGGTGTGCCAAGTCATGCTGGAAAAGGGCTTGAAGCTGACGCCAAGCGCATAGAGCACGATCGCCGCGCCGGCAACCAACACGCCAACCCCGTAGCGCACCCCGCGACTGTTTGAGGGCGCCACCTTGACGCCGCCCTGCGACACTATCGGCTACCCCCGCAGACAAGCTGATGCTCGACACCGATCCCCCACCGAAGTGCGGCCGCCCTCGTCCCGGCACCATGTCGTCGGGCCAGCGCTACAAGCGCTTTGTCGCCAAGATCCTCGCTGATGGCGGGCGCATGATGCACGTGCCCCTCAACGGCGAGCTTTGCGCCCTCGTGGCACACATCCGGCGCCGTGATGGCCTGAAGACCGACAGCGACGCAGTGCGTGTGGCGATCCAGTTCTGCGCGATGGCGCGCCGGCGCAACAAGGCGTCAGCGAGCGAGGCTTGACCTTCGTCGATCGCGAGTCGAGCCCAGACCGGCACGCGCCGAGATGGCTCATGCGGGCACAGTGAGATCGGGGGCAAGGGCCTCCTGCCTGCGCGTTTCGCGTCCCCCCCGGGGGGTGGGGTGCGCGGCGGCGGTCGGCGCGGCGTTGGCTTGAAGCGCTCGAGCGGGTCGGCGATGACGCGCAACGGGATCTCCCGCCCGCCGCGGCCTGCGTCGTCCCGTGGGACAGACGCGGGACATCCGGGGACAGCCCATCGGCCAAGCGGCCCTGCAGTCCGACGATGCGTGCCCACCTGGAGCCACCACCGGGGCGCCGACCACCAGCCGCCGGGCTGGCCCGTCAGTCGCCGAGTGCAACGAGATTCCGCTCAACGGCAACCGAACGGCAACCAGCGAGCGAGTTGGATGCAAGAAGGACAACGGGCTGGCTCCTCGTGAGAGCCAACCCGTTGTTTCGATTGGTCGGGACGGCGGGATTCGAACTCGCGACCCCTTGCACCCCATGCAAGTGCGCTACCAGGCTGCGCTACGCCCCGAAGTGAGCGCGGATTATAGGCGCCGCCCCTGCCGCGCCCTGAGCGGATGCAGGTCGCGGCCGCCGGCTCAACCCGCGAGCAGGTCGCGGATCGACTGCAGTTCGTGCCGCAACTGCGCCATCGTGAACTCGCGCACCTCCGGCAGCGGCGCCGCTTCGGCCGCGGGCTCGGCCACGTCGGTTTCCGCCGCTTCGGGCGCCGGCGACTCGATATCCCGCCCATTGCCGGCCTTGGCAACGCGCGCGCCGGGGGCCAGGTCGGCCAGCCGGTTGCGCGCACCGCTGATCGTGAAGCCCTGGTCGTACAGCAGCTCGCGGATCCGGCGGATCAGCAGCACCTCGTGGTGCTGGTAGTAGCGCCGGTTGCCGCGGCGCTTCATCGGCTTCAGCTGCGCGAACTCGCTCTCCCAGTAGCGCAGCACGTACGGCTTGACGCCGCACAGCTCGCTGACCTCACCGATCGTGAAGTACCGCTTCGCGGGTATCGGCGGGAGAGCTTTCTCCATTGAAATCAATGGGATCCACGATCAAAGCTCAGACTTTACTCGAACTCTTCCGGCAGCGGGGTGTCACCCTGGACGAGCGCCTTGAGTTTGTGGCTGGCGTGAAATGTGACCACGTGCCGCGCCTGGATCGGGATCAACTCGCCGGTGCGCGGGTTGCGACCGGGGCGCGGCGCCTTGCGCCGGATCTGGAAGTTGCCGAAGCCGGAGAGCTTGACGTCGCCGCCGCCGACCAGCGTCGCGTGCAGGATGTCGAAGAAGGCCTCGACCATGTCCTTCGACTCACGCTTGTTCAGCCCGAGCTTGTCGAACAGCAGTTCGGCCAGTTCGGCCTTGGTCAGTGTCGGCGTCTCGATGCTCGGCAGGATGACGGGGTCCATGGCGGGCGCCTCGGGCGGGTTGAAGGGTCAGCCGCGCAGCCGCGCGCCGAAAGTCGCCTGCGCGCGCTGCACCGCGGCAGCGACGGCAGCGTCGATGCGCGCGTCGGTCAGGTTCGCGGCGTCGTCGAGCAGCTCCAGCCGCAGCGCGAGGCTGCGCTCGCCGGCGCCGATGTCGGCGGTCGGCTGCGGCGGGCGGTAGACGTCGAACAGCAGCACCGAGCGCACCAGACCCGACGGATCCCGGCCGAGCACCTCGGCCAGCGCATCGTGGCCGATGCCGTCGCGCACGACGAGCGCGATGTCGCGCCGCGACGCCTGGTGCCGCGGCACCGGCGCAGCCAGCGGCAGGTCGCGCCCGAGCACGGCGTCGAGGTCGAGCTCGAACAGCACCGGCGCGTGCGGCAGCTCGTAGGCCTGGCGCCACTGCGGGTGCAGCTCGCCGACATGGCCGATCGGGCGGCCGTCGAGTTCGATGCGCGCGCAGCGCCCCGGGTGCAGCGCCGGGTGCTCGGCGGCGACGAAGCGCGGCCGGCGCGGCGCGAGCAGCGCCTCGACGTCGCCCTTGGCGTCGAAGAAGTCGACCGCGCGTTCGCGCTGGCCCCACTGCGGCTCGTCGGCCGGGCCGTAGGCGAGCGCGGCGATCCTCGTCGGCTGCACCAGGCCCGCAACGCTGGATGCGGTGTCGGGCGCCATCGGGTCGCGGCGGAACACACGGCCGACCTCGAACACCCGCACCCGCGCCGCATGCCGGTCGAGGTTGTGGCGCAGCACCTGCACCAGGCTGCCGACCAGGCTCGAGCGCATCACCGCCAGCGGCGCCGCGATCGGGTTCAGCACGCGGATCGGGTCGGCGTTGCCGGCCAGTTCGCGTTCCCAGCGCTCCTCGACGAAGCTGTAGTTGATCGTCTCCTGGTAGCCGAGCGCGGCCACCGCCAGCCGCACCGCGTGCGCGCTGCGCTCGCTTTCCGGCTGCGGCTGGGCGCGGATCGGGGCCAGCGGCGGCAGGTCGGGCAGGCGGCCGTAGCCGACGATGCGCACGACCTCCTCGATCAGGTCTTCCTCGATCTTCAGGTCGAAGCGCCAGCTCGGCGGCACGACGTGGATCAGGCCCGGCTCTTCGCGGAACTGCAGGCCGAGGCGGCGGAAGACATCGGCGCACTGCGCCTGCGCCAGCGGCATGCCGATGACCTTGGCCGCGCGCTCGACCCGCAGCGTCACCGGCTGTGCCTCGGGCAGCGCGAGCACCTGGTCGTCCATCGGCCCGGGCTCGCCGCCGCAGATCTCGACGATCAGCCGCGTGATGCGCTCGATGTGCTCCACCGTCAGCGCCGGGTCGACGCCGCGTTCGAAGCGATGCCCGGCGTCGGTGGCGAAGTTGTAGCGGCGCGAGCGGCCGGCAACCGCATCCGGCCACCAGAACGCGGCCTCGACGTAGACGTGGCGGGTCGCGTCCGACACCGCGGTCGCGTCGCCGCCCATGATGCCGGCCAGCGACTCGACGGCTTGCGCATCGGCGATCACGCCGACCGCGCCGTCGACCTCGATCGTGTTGCCGTTCAGCAGCTTCAGCGTCTCGCCGGCGCGGCCCCAGCGCACGACCAGCCGCTCGTGGATCTTGTCGAGATCGAAGATGTGCGACGGCCGGCCGAACTCGAACATCACGTAGTTCGAGATGTCGACCAGCGCGCTCACCGGGCGCTGGCCGCAGCGCGCGAGGCGCTCGACCATCCACGCCGGCGTGCGCGCCTGCGTGTCCACGTTGCGGATCACGCGGCCGGAGAAGCGGCCGCACAGGTCGGGCGCGTCGACCTGCACCGGCAGCCGCGCGTCGTGCAGCGGCACCACCGGCTCGATCAGCGGCTCGAGCAGCGGCGCGCCGGTCAGCGCGGCCACCTCGCGCGCGACGCCGTAGACGCTGAGCGCGTGCGCGAGGTTCGGCGTGAGCTTGAGCGTGAAGATAGTGTCGTCGAGCCGCAGCACGTCGCGGATGTCGGCGCCCGGCGCCGCATCGGCCGGCAGCTCGAGCAGGCCGCCGTGGTCGTCGGACAGCTTCAGCTCACGCGCCGAGCACAGCATGCCGAAGCTTTCCACGCCGCGCAGCGGGCTGGCCTTGATCACGAGCGGCGCACCGCCGGCCTCGGCCGGCGGCAGCTCGGCCCCGACCAGCGCGAACGGCGCGCGCAGCCCGGCGCGCGCGTTCGGCGCGCCGCAGACCACCTGCACCGGCCCGTCCGGCGTGTGCGCGCCGGCGTTCACGCGGCAGACGCGCAGCTTGTCGGCGTTCGGGTGCGGCAACGCGTCGACGATCTCGCCGACGACGACGCGGCGGCACGGCGGCGCGGCCGGCCGCAGATCCTCGACCTCGAGCCCGGCCATCGTCAGCGCCTCGGCCAGCGCCTGGGTCGACAGCGGCGGGTTGCAGAACTCGCGCAACCAGGATTCGGGAAACTGCATGGTCGCGGATGCGTCAGCGGAACTGGGACAGGAAACGCAGGTCGCCGTCGAAGAACTGGCGCAGGTCGCCGACACCGTAGCGCAGCATCGTCAGCCGGTCCGGGCCCATGCCGAAGGCGAAGCCGATGTGCGTCTGCGGGTCGAGGCCGTAGTTGCGCACCACGTTCGGGTGCACCTGCCCCGAGCCGGCGACCTCGAGCCAGCGGCCCTGCAGCGGGCCGTGGCCGAAGGCGATGTCGATCTCGGCCGACGGCTCGGTGAACGGGAAGTAGCTCGGCCGGAAGCGCACTTCGAGGTCGTCGGTCTCGAAGAACCGGCGCAGGAAGTCGCTGAAGACGAACTTCAGGTCCTTGAAGCTGACGTTCTCGCCGATCCACAGGCCTTCGCACTGGTGGAACATCGGCGAGTGCGTGGCGTCGCTGTCGACGCGGTAGGTCCGGCCCGGCGCGATCACGCGGATCTCGGGCATCTCGGCGCCCGTGCCGTGGCGCGACGCGTGGGCTTGCGCGTAGCGCACCTGCATCGGACTCGTGTGCGGGCGCAGGTTCAGCCAGCGGCCTTCGGCGTCCTTCAGGTCGACGTAGAAGGTGTCCTGCATCGACCGCGCCGGGTGGTTCTCCGGGTTGTTCAACGCGGTGAAGCTGTACCAGTCGGTCTCGATCTCGGGGCCGTCGGCGACGTCGAAGCCCATCGAGCGGAAGATCGCCTCGATGCGCATCATCGTGCGCGACACCGGGTGCAGCCCGCCGCTGCCGCGCTTACGGCCCGGCAGCGTGACGTCGAGCGCCTCGGCGCGCAACTGCGCCTGCAGCTCGGCCCGGGCCAGCGCGTCGCGGCGCGCCTGCAGCGCCGCCTCGATGCGCTGCTTGGCTTGGTTGATGGCCGCGCCCCGGCTCTTCTTCTGCTCGACCGGCAGCGCGGCCAGGCCCTTCATCGCCTCGGTCACGGCGCCGGCCTTGCCGAGGAAACGCGCCTTCGCGTTCTCCAGCTCTGCCGGCGTCGCGGCTGCGGCAAAGGCGCCTTCGGCCGAAGCGACCAGCGCATCCAGATCGTTGATAACCATGCGGCCGAAGCTGAGTCGAAGGCGTGGGCGGCCGCCGCGGCGCGGCGGCCGGATCGGTCATGGTCACGGCCGCCGCCGGGCGGCGGCGGCCGGGCCGGGGCTCAGGCGAGCTGGGCCTTGACCTTGTCGACAATCGCGCCGAAGGCCGCCGGGTCGTTGACCGCCAGATCGGCCAGCACCTTGCGGTCGATGCCGATCTGCGCCTTCTTCAGGCCCGCCATGAACTTGCTGTAGGTCACGCCGAGTTCGCGCGACGCCGCGTTGATGCGGGCGATCCACAGCTGGCGGAACACGCGCTTGCGCGTGCGCCGGTCGCGGTACGCGTACTGGCCCGCCTTCATCACCGCCTGCTTGGCGATGCGGAAGACGTTGCCGCGGCGGCCGCGGTAGCCCTTGGCCAGGGCCAGGATCTTCTTGTGGCGCGCGTGCGCCGTCACACCACGTTTGACGCGAGGCATCCCGAGACCCTCCTGCTCACAGGCCCGCGAACGGCATCATCGCCGCCACGTGGCCGAGGTTGGACTCGTGCACCTGCTTCGCGCCGCGCAGGTGGCGCTTGCGGGTGGTGGACTTCTTCGTGAGGATGTGGCGCTTGTAGGCGCCACCGCGCTTCACGGTGCCCCCCGGGCGGACGCGGAACCGTTTGGCCGCGCTCTTCTTCGTCTTCATCTTGGGCATTGCTGCTCCTGCTCTTGATTGCCGCGGCAGGCGGCCGTGCGGCGCACGGCGCTTGTCGAGCCTGTGGGCGGCTTCTGCACCCGCGGCCCGCGCTGCGAGAGCGCGTGCCGCGAAGTCCTGCGGTGACCTACTTCCTCTTCGGCGCCAGCACCATGATCATCTGCCGCCCTTCGAGCTTGGGCATGTGCTCGACCACCGCCACGTCGGCCAGTTCGTCGCGGATCTTCTCCAGCAGCCGCATGCCGATCTCCTGGTGCGTGATCTCGCGGCCGCGGTAGCGCAACGTGACCTTGCCCTTGTCGCCGTCCTCGGCGATGAAACGGCGCAGGTTGCGCATCTTCACCGCGTAGTCGGCATCGTCGGTGCCCGGCCGGAACTTCACTTCCTTGATCTCGATGACCTTCTGCTTCGACTTGGCCTCGGCCGCCTTCTTCTGCTCGAGATACTTGAACTTGCCGTAGTCCATCAGGCGGCAGACCGGCGGATCGGCGGTGGCGGCGATCTCGACCAGATCGACATCCAGTTCCCCGGCCATGCGCAGTGCCTCGTGCGTGGCGACGATGCCGAGCGGCTCGTTGTTCACGCCGTTCAGCCGCACCTGCGGCACCATGATCTCGCGGTTCAGCCGGTGCTTGCGCTCCGCATTCGGGATGCGGCGGTCCATGAAGGAAGTAGCGATGGTGTCAACCCCTTTCGCGCAGGCCCCAGGCAACGGGGCCGCATAGAACGACAAAAGCGCGCCGGGCGCCTCAGACCTTGCGGGCGATGTCGTCGACGAGCTTCTGCGCGAAGTCGCCGAGCGCCATGACCCCGAGATCCTGATTGCCCCGGGCGCGCACCGAAACGGCCCCGTTTGCCTTCTCCTTGTCACCGACGACCAGGATGTACGGAACCTTCTGCATCGAATGCTCGCGGATTTTATAGGTGATTTTCTCGTTGCGCAAATCGGCCTGCGCTCTAACTCCTTGTTTTTGCAGCGCTTTCACCACCTCTTCCGCGTAGGCCGCCTGGGCGTCGGTGATCGAGGCCACCACCGCCTGCACCGGCGCCAGCCAGGCCGGCAGCGCGCCGGCGTGCTGCTCGATCAGGATGCCGATGAAACGTTCGAGGCTGCCGACGATCGCGCGGTGCAGCATCAGCGGCCGCTGCCGGCTGCCGTCCTCGGCCACGTACTCGGCGTCGAGCCGCTCGGGCATGTTCGGGTCGATCTGCATCGTGCCGCACTGCCACTGGCGGCCGATCGCGTCTTTCAGCGTGTACTCGATCTTCGGCCCGTAGAACGCGCCCTCGCCGGCGGCGATCTCGAACTCGACGCCGGAGCGGCGCAGGCCCTCCATCAGCGCCTGCTCGGCCCGGTCCCAGGCCTCGTCGCTGCCGATGCGCGCCTCGGGCCGCGTCGCCACCTTGTAGATGATGTCGGTGAAGCCGAAGTCGCGGTACACCTTCTGCAGCAGCGTCGTGAAGGCCGCGCATTCCGCCAGCACCTGCTCTTCGGTGCAGAAGACGTGGCCGTCGTCCTGCGTGAAGGCGCGCACGCGCATGATGCCGTGCAGGCCGCCCGTCGGCTCGTTGCGGTGGCACTGGCCGAACTCGCCGTAGCGCAGCGGCAGCTCGCGGTAGCTGCGCAGGCCCTGCTTGAAGATCAGCAGGTGGCCGGGGCAGTTCATCGGCTTCAGCGCGTACTCGCGCTTCTCCGACTCGGTCGTGAACATGTTCTCGCGGTACTTGCCCCAATGCCCCGTCTTCTCCCACAGGTGCTGGTCGAGGATCTGCGGGCCCTTGACCTCGAGGTAGCCGTTGTCGCGGTAGACCGCGCGCATGTACTGCTCGACCTGCTGCCACACCGTCCAGCCCTTCGGGTGCCAGAACACCGTGCCCGGCGAATGCTCGTCCAGGTGGAACAAGTCGAGCTCGCGGCCCAGGCGGCGATGGTCGCGCTTCTCTGCTTCCTCGAGCATGCGCAGGTAGGCCTGCAGTTCCTCCTTCGTCGCCCAGGCCGTGCCGTAGATGCGCTGCAGCATCTCGTTGTGGTGGTCGCCGCGCCAGTACGCGCCGGCCACCTTCATCAGCTTGAAGTGCTTGAGCTTGCCCGTGCTCGGCACGTGTGGGCCGCGGCACAGGTCCTCGAAGCCGCCCTCGCGGTACAGGCTCACGTCCTCGCCCGGCGGGATCGCGGAGATGATCTCGGCCTTGTAGTGTTCGCCGATGCCTTTGAAGTAGGCCACGGCCTGGTCGCGCGGCAGCACGCGGCGCACGACCGGCTCGTCCTTCGCGGCGAGTTCGGCCATGCGCTTCTCGATCGCCGCCAGGTCCTCGGGCGTGAACGGCCGCTTGTACGCGAAGTCGTAGTAGAAGCCGTTCTCGATCACCGGGCCGATCGTCACCTGCGCGTCGGGGAACAGCTCCTTGACCGCGTAGGCCAGCAGGTGCGCGGTCGAGTGCCGGATCAGCTCGAGCCCCTCGGCACTCTTGTCGGTGACGATGGCCAGAGCGGCATCGGCCTCCAGGCGGTGGCTCAGATCCACCACGCGCGCATCGCCGCCGCGGCCGACCTTGCCGGCGAGCGCCGCCTTGGCCAGCCCCGGGCCGACAGCCGCGGCGACCTCACCCACCGTGACCGGCCCGGGAAACTCGCGGCGCGAACCGTCGGGCAGCGTGATCGTGATCATCGGACGTGTTTCCTCGCGGGGGCACAACGGCGAAGCCGTTGCGGTGAAGGCTCGTATCGCGCAGCGACGTGAAGGCCCGAAGGGCCGAGCCGGAACCAAAACAGAAGCGCGGTCGTCGGACCGCGCTTCGGAGACAGAACCAGGTTCAGGCGTGACCGCGCGGCCGATCAGGTTTCGGTGACGAAGCCCGGAGTTCGCGGTGTCATAACCATGCTGCCTTTCCCGGTCCTTCCTGGTTGGCGACGGACCCGATTCTAAGCCAGCGGCTGCGCCGCCACCGGGTCGCCGCGGTCCACCAGGCGCGCGAACTCGTCGGCCAGCCGCTCGCTCTCTTGCACCGCGCGGCGCCACGCGGCCATGCGGCCGGCCAGATCGTCGCCGAAGGCCTTGAAGTCGCTGCGGTCGGGCAGCTTGGCTCCGGGCAGGGTCGCGATCCACGCCGGCGCCGGCGACAGCAGCACGACGTTGTCCAGGTGTGCGCTCGCGCGGTGGCGGTGCTTCAGCGCCTTGTCCAGCCAGCCCGGGATCACGGTCTTCTGGAAGTGCGGGTAGAGCACGAGGTTCGCGCAGCCGTCGTCGGCGGGCAAGGCGCCGTAGTCCAGGTGCAGGTGGTAGTCGGTGATGCCGCCGTCCCAGTACGCCCCCGGCGGCGCGCCCGGGATGTCGTGCACCGCGTCCAGCCAGAACGGGATCGAGCAGCTGGCGAGGATGCTGAGCCGCAGGTTGTCCGGCCGCAGCGCCACCTGCTGGGTCCGGACGTCGTGCAGCGGCAGCGGCAGCGGCTCGCGCGGATCGGAGAAGACCACGCGTTCCAGCCAGTTGCCGAGCGCGCGCCGGCTCGCGCCGTTCGCGACGAAGGCGCCCAGGTAGCCGAGCGGCGTGCGCCAGCGTCCCTGGCGGCGCAGCAGCCGGTGCCGGCCGCGGCTCGTGAACACGTGCAGCCGGAAGCGCGGATGGCCGAGCACCTCGGCCTCGCGCCCGGCGAAACGCGCGTCGAGCTTCGCGCCGAAGACCGCGCTCACGTGCGCCGGCTTCGGCGGCCGGCCCGGCCCGTGCTCGTAGGTCTGGCCGATGTAGTCGTCGGCCATACGCGCCAGCTCGGCCGCCGGGTCGGCCAGGCAGGCGGTGGCCAGGCGCCAGGCACCGATCGACGCGCCGGGCAGGTGCACGGTCTGCGGCACGCCGGCCAGCCAACGGCCGAACAGGAAACGGTCGAGGGGACCGAGCACCAGCCCCTTCGGCCCGCCGGCGGCACCGGGCACGACGCGCACGTCGAGCGCGCGCAGCCCGCGCTCGCGCAGCACTTCCCGCGCACGGGCTCCGGCATGGATCTGCAAGGCCTGCATCGGCGGCACTGTAGCCGCGCCACCCGCCGCGCGCCGTGCCGGCACGCATCGCCCAGGCCCGATCCCGCTTGCGACGCTGGTTCGGGCGCAGACCGGGCCGGCCCGCGCAAAGCGCCACGGATTCGGCGCGCCGACCGCCGTTGCGGCCCGGCCCCGACGCTCAAGTGCCCGGCCTCTGCGCCGAAATGCCGTCGATGACGGTCGCACTGTCCGCGTTGAGTCCGCCGCTGCTGCCGCCGCTGCTGGCGCTGGCCGTCGCTCCCCTCGGTGCCTTCGTCGCGTTCGATCTCGGCCGGCGCGCGCGCACCCGGGACGGCCATGCGCGCAACCCCTGGCTGATGGCCGCCGCACTGGCGCTCGGCACCGGCGTCTGGTCGGCGCAGGTGCTGGCCCTGAGCGCGATGCTGGCGCCCTTCGATGCCGGCTTCGACCCCGGCCTGGCGATCGTCGCCGCGCTCGTCGGTCTCGCGCTCGCGGCCGGCGCGATGCGCAGCTGGCTCGTCGCCGAACCGACCTGGCCGGGTGTGGTCACCGGCGCCGCGCTCCTGGCAACCGGCGTGGTCGCGATGCAGGCGACCCTGCTCGCATCGCTGGGGCTGGCGCCGCGGATCCGGTGGCACCCCGGCTGGCTCGGCCTGGCCTGGGTCGTGGCGCTGGCCGGCTTCGTCGTCACCGCCAGCCTGCTCCTTGCGCCTGCCGGCCGCGGCCGTTTTGCCGCGCCATGGCAACTGGCGCGTGCCGCGGCGGCCGCGGCGGCCGTGGTTCTGGTCGCGCAGACGCTCTCGACCGCCGCCGCGCGGCTGCCGCTGCTGGGTGTGGCCGGCGGCGACGCGCTCGTGCCGGCGACATCGATGGCGGCGGCCGTGGCCGCCGGCGGGCTCGAACTGCTGCTGCTGATGCTGCTCGGCAGCGCACTGGAGCGCCGGATGCATCGGGCCCTCGAGCAGCGGACGGCCCCGGCGCCGGCGAGCTTCCGCGACCCGGTCACCGGCCTGCTCACGCGCGGTCCCTTCGAGGGCACGATGGCGCAGGTGCTGAAGCAGGCCGAGACCGCCGGCACGCCGGCCGTGCTGCTGCTGGTCGGGCTGGACAGCTTCAAGCATGTCAACGACGCCTTCGGCCACGCCGCCGGCGACGCGGTGCTCGAGCAGGTCGCCCGGCGCGTCCGCGAACTCGCCCCGCCGCACCGCGTCGCCCGCCTCGGCAGCGACGAGTTCCTGGTGCTGATCGACGGCGCGGCGGCGCTCGAGCAGGCGCGCACCCTCGCGTCGCGAGTGCTGGACGCGATCGCCCGGCCCTGCCACATCGACCACCGCGAGATCTCGGTCACCGCGTCGGTCGGGCTGGCCGTCTATCCGCAGCATGGTGCGGCGCCGGCGCTGATCACCCACGCCGGTGTCGCCGTTCGCGCGGCGAAGGCCGCGGGCGGCGCCACCTACTCGCTGTTCGACCCGCGGATGGTCGCCGACTCGCGCGAGCAGGCCGAACTGCTGCGCGACCTGCGGCTGGCGGTGACCCAGCGCCAGCTCGAGCTGTACTACCAGCCGAAGGTGCATGCCCCGAGCGGCCAGATCACCGGCGCCGAGGCGCTGCTGCGCTGGAACCACCCGAAGCGCGGCATGATCAGCCCCGGCGTCTTCATCCCGCTGGCCGAGCGCTGCGGGCTGATCCAGGCGCTCGGCGACTGGGTGATCGACGAGGCCTGCCGGCAGGTCCGCGTATGGCGCGACGGCGGGCTGCGGATGCGCGTCGCGATCAACCTGTCGGCGCACCAGTTGCGCCACCGCGAGCTGCCGGAGCGGGTGGCGGCCGCCCTGCGGCGGCACCAGATCAACCCCGACCTGCTGACCTGCGAGATCACCGAGTCGGTCGCGATGGAAGACACCGCCGCGACCGAAAAGGCCCTCGCCGACCTGGCCGCGGTCGGGGTGCACATCTCGATCGACGACTTCGGCACCGGCTACTCGAGCCTGGCCTACCTGCGCAAGCTGCCGGCGCACGAGCTGAAGATCGACCGCGGCTTCGTGCTCGACCTGGAGTGCAGCGCCGAGGCGCGCAAGATCGCCGGGGCGGTGGTCCAGCTCGCGCTGTCGCTGAACCTGAAGATCGTCGCCGAAGGCGTCGAGAACGACGAGCAGTACCGCATCCTGCGCGAGTTCGGCTGCGACCAGCTGCAGGGCTACCTGTTCGCCAAGCCGATGTCGGCCAAGGCGCTGGCGCTGTGGGCGATGGACGACGTCGGCCCGCGCTCGATCGCCTTCCGCGAGTCGCTGTTCAAGGCCACGTCGGCGCTGGTCGAGGCCTGAACCGCGACCGCGGCGCCGCGCTCAGGCCCGCAGCGCCTTGATCTGGTAGCCGATGCGCGGGAAGTGCACGTGCACGCGCCCCGCGCGCTCGTCCACGCGCTCGAGCACCACCTCGTCGAGGCTCAGGCCGACGAGGCGGCCCGGCACCGGATCGGCACCGTAGTCCAGGGCGTTGACCGTCACGTCGCTGCCGGCGTCGAAGCCGAGCGACGGATCGACCCGGCATGGCGCATGCCGGCCGGCACCGGCCGCGACGGCCAGAGCGTCGCCGCTCGTCAATTCGGAAGCGCTGCCGTGGCCGAAGGCGGCGACCCGTTCGGTCCAGGCCTGCAGCCGCGGGTACGGCGGCAGCAGCAGCGCGGCGGCCTTCGGCGACCGGCGGATGAACCAGGGCGACTGCGCGATCGCGAAGTCGGCGATGCAGGGCTCGGCACCGAGCACGAAGGCGCGGCCGTCGCCGAGCAGGCCTTCGAGCCAACCGAGGTAGTTCGCCAGGTGCGCGCGTGCATCGTGCGGGCCCGGACGGCGCAGGCCGGCGCTCATCGCCGCGCGGTCGGCGGCGAAGGCCTGCAGGAACTCGGGCGAGGCCTCCGGCAGGAGGCCCGCCGGCCCGCCGAGCTGGATCGTCAGCGGCACCGCGGCCCAGAACAGCGCCGAGTCGGCCCACTGCGCGAGGATCGGCGCGAGCGCCGCGCCGGCCGCCGGCAGCAGCGGCGGCTGCGGTGCCAGCCGGTCGAGCACCCGGCACATCAGCGCGGTGTCGCAGTAGACGTCGGCGCCGATCTGCAGGAACGGCGTGCGCCGGTAGCCGCCGGTGAGTGCCACCACGTCGGGCTTGGGCATCATCACCGGCACCGTGACCGACCGCCACGCGAGGCCCTTGAAGCCGAGCACGAGCCGGACCTTCTCGGAGAACGGCGACGCGGGGTAGTGGTGCAGGATCGGGTCGTTCATCGGGTCTCCTTCGCGTGGCGGCCCGGCCGCGATCCCGGGGTGCGGACCTTCATCCCGGCCGGCGGACCATCTGCCGGTGCGGGATGTTGTCCTCGAGGTATTCGGCGCCGTCGGCGACGAAGCCGAGCGACTCGTAGAAGCGGCGCAGTCGGGCCTGCGCGCTGATGCGGACCGGCGCACCCGGCCACTGCGCTCGGCAGCGCGCGAGGCCCTCGTGCATCAGCGCCCGGCCGAGACCGGTGCCGCGCACCTCGGGCGCCGTGACCACGCGGCCGATCGACGGCTCGGTGTACTTCGCGCCCGGCTCGACCGCGCGCAGGCAGGCCTGCAGCCTGCCTTCGGCATCGCGCCCCTGCAGGTGCCACGCCTGCCGGTCGAGACCGTCGGGGTCCAGGTACGGCCCCTGCTCGAGCACGAAGACGCGGCAGCGCAGCGCGAGCAGGTCGTACAGTTCGTGCACGCCCAATTCGTCGAAGCGGCACCAGCGCCAGCGCAGCGTCACACCAGCTTCACCAGCTGCTTGCCGACGTTGCGGCCCGCCAGCATGCCGATGAAGGCCGCGGGCGCGCTCTCGATGCCTTCGGCGATCGTCTCGCGGTACTTCAGCCGCCCGCCCGCGACCAGCGACCCGAGTTCCTGCAGCGCGGCCGGCCAGTGCTGCGGGTGCTCGCTGACGATGAAGCCCTGCACCTTCATCCGGTTCAGCAGGATCAGCTGCGGCGCCGCCAGCGGGATCGGCTCGCCGTTGTAGCCGGCGATCATCCCGCACATCGCGATCCGCGAGAACGGGTTCATGTTCAGCATCACCGCGTCGAGCACCGTGCCGCCGACGTTCTCGAAGTTGCCGTCGATGCCGCCCGGGCAGGCTTCCTTCAGCGCGGCGGCCAGCGCGCGCGTGTCGGCGTGCGCCCGGTAGTCGATGCAGGCATCGAAGCCGAACTCGTCGACGACGAGGCGGCACTTCTCGGGCCCGCCGGCGATGCCCACCGCGCGGCAACCCCGGGCCTTGGCGAGCTGGCCGACGACGCCGCCGACCGCGCCGCTGGCCGCGCTGACGACGACGGTCTCGCCGGCCTTCGGCTCGATGATCGTGTTCAGCCCGATCCAGGCCGTCACGCCCGGCATGCCGACCGCGCCGAGGTACGCCGACATCGGCACGTGCGTGGTGTCGATCTGCTGCAGCGCGCCGCGCTGCGCGGCGTCGACGACCTGGTATTGCTGCCAGCCGCCCATGCCGACGACCGCGTCGCCGACCGCGAACGCGGCGCTCTTCGACGCCACCACCTCGCCGACGGTGCGCCCCTGCATCACCTCGTTCAGCGGTTGCGGCGCGGCGTAACTCTTGCCCTCGCTCATGCGGCCGCGCATGTACGGGTCGACGCTCATGAAGTGGTGACGGACCAGCACCTGGCCGTCCTGCAGCGCGGGCACGGCCGCCTCGACGAGCCGGAAGTTGTCGGCCGACGGCGCGCCGCCCGGGCGCGAGACCAGGTGCCACTGCTTGTTGATCAGGCTCATGCGGGGTTCCTCAGTCGGAGGCTTCGGGGGATTCGATGCGCCGGCCGTCGGCAGGCAGCGCGTTCAGGAACTTGAAGGTGCCGGTCGCGTGCGCCAGCCGCGTGCCCTGCGCGTCGTGCACCGTGCCCTCGCAGAACGACATCGAGCGGCCGCGGTGCAGCAGCCGGCCGACGCAGGTGATGCGGCCGGTGGCCGGCTTCATGAACGTGGTCTTCATCTCGATGGTCACCACGCCGCGCGGATCGGGACCCTCCCCGGCCTGGCGCGGCGCGCGCGTCGCATGCGCCATCGCCACGTCGAGCAGCGTCATCACGACCCCGCCGTGCGCCACCTGCCACGAGTTGCACAGCTCGTCGCGCAGCGTCAAGCCGATCTCGGTCTCACCGTCCTCGAAGCGCAGCAGTTCCGCGCCGAGCAGTTCGACGAACGGGATGTGGCGCGCGAAGTTCATCGTGGCTGCGGACATTGGCTGCGAAGGGCGCTCAGCGGCCGCGACGTGGCAGCAGTCATCGAGCAGACGCCGCGGATCCGGCTTTGCCGGTCCGCCAGCGTCGCCCCCTCGAGGGGGCGGCCGAAGGCCGTAGGGGGTGGCCCATTACTCGCCGCCGTGCACCGCACTGACGCCGCCGTCGACGGCGAGGATCTGGCCCGTGATGTGCTTGCCCGCGGCCGAGGCGAACAGCAGCGCCGCGCCCTTCAGGTCGTCGTCGTCGCCGATGCGCTTCAAGGGCGCGTGCTTGGCGAGGCCTTCGGTGCCGTGCTCGGCGAGCACGCCCTTCGTCATCTTGCTCGGGAAGAAGCCGGGCGCGAGCGCGTTCACGGTGATGCCGCGCGGCCCCCACTCCGCAGCGAGCGTGCGCGTGAAGTTCACGACCGCGCCCTTGCTCGTGCCGTAGGCGATGAACTTCACGTCCATCGAGCCGCCGAGGCCGGCGATCGACGCGATGTTGATGATCCGCCCGTAGCCGCGCGGCAGCATGCTGGCGCGGCCGACCGCCTGGCTCATCAGGAACACCGAGCGGATGTTCAGGTTCATCACCCGGTCCCAGGCCGGCAGCGGATAGTCCTCCATCGCCGCGCTCCAGTTGGCGCCGGCGTTGTTGACCAGGATGTCGACCTGGCCGAGGCGCTGCATCGCCTCGTCGCAGACCTTCTGCACCTGGGCCGGGTCGCTCGCGTCGGCGGCGACCCAGCGCGCGTCGATGCCGCGGTCCTGCAGCGCGGCGACGGCCTGCTCGAGTTCGTCGGCCTTGCGCGCGGTCAGCAGCACCTTCGCGCCGGCGTCGCCCAGCGCCTCGGCGATCTGCAGCCCGAGGCCGCGCGAGCCGCCGGTGACCAGCGCGACCCGGCCGCTCAGGTCGAAGAGTTTCTGCACGGCAGTGCCCATCGTCGGCTCCTTCGATACGTCGGCAATGCAGCGCCGGCGACGCTCAAGGCCGGTGCGCGCGCAGCACGATCAGCACCACGCCCGCGATACAAGCGCCGCCGCCGAGCACGAACGCGCTCCAGCCCATGACGACGTGATGATCCATCATCCAGATGCCGAGCCCGGCCACGAACAGACCGGCATACACGAGCACCCAGATCAACTTGTCCAGCGTCGCGGTCAGCAGGGTCATGGCGGCCGATCAGAAGGCGTCTTCGGGCAGTTCGCGACACACGCCCTCGCGCGCGGCCACCGGCAGCAGCCAGGCGTCGATCCTCGGCAGCTCGTACGCGTAGAAGTAGCGCATCGCGCCGAGCTTGCCGGCGCGCGCCGCGTCGCTGAGCGCGGGCGAGGCCGCCGGGTCGGCGGCCACCCGCGCCAGCTCGAGCCAGAGCCAGGCGAGCACGACGTGGCCGAAGGCCTGCAGGTAGGGCGTCGCATTGGCCAGCGCCGCCTCGGGCTCGGCGCCGGCCCATGCCGCGCGCGTGGCCGACTCCAGCGCCTGCCAGGCCTGGCCGAGTTGCCGCGCCGGTGCCGCCAGCGCCGGCAGCCGTTCGGCCGCACGCTGCGTGCGGGCGATGCGCGCGGCCAGCAGCGTCAACGCCGCGCCATCGTGCATCAGCACCTTGCGACCGAGCAGGTCCAGCGCCTGGATGCCGTGCGTGCCCTCGTGGATCATGTTCAGCCGGTTGTCGCGCCAGTACTGCTCGACCGGAAAGTCGCGCGTGTAGCCGTAGCCGCCGTGCACCTGGATCGCGAGCGAGTTCGCCTCCAGGCCCCATTCGCTCGGCCAGCTCTTCGCGATCGGCGTCAGCACCTCGAGCAGCAGGCCGGCCTCGCCCCGGGCCGACAGGCCGGTGCGCGGATCGACGCGCTCGTCGCCGGTGTGCAGCTCGTCGACCAGCCGCACGCAGTACAGCGCCAGCGCGAGCCCGCCTTCGACGAGGGCCTTCTGCGCCAGCAGCATGCGGCGCACGTCGGCATGGCGCAGGATCGGCACCTGCGGCTGGCCCGGATCCTTGCCCTGCGGCCCGATTGGCCGTCCCTGCGGCCGCGTGCGCGCGTATTCGAGGCTCGCCTCGTAACCGGCCCAGCCGAGCATCGTCGCACCGAGGCCGACGCCGATGCGCGCCTCGTTCATCATGTGGAACATGCAGCGCAGGCCTTCGCCGGGCGCGCCGACGAGGTAGCCCACCGCGCCGGGGGCGCCGCGCGGCGTGAAGCGGCCCTCGCCGAAATTGAGCAGCGTATTCGTCGTGCCGCGGTAGCCGAGCTTGTGGTTCAGGCCGGCGAGCACGACATCGTTGCGCTCGCCGGTGAGCGCGCCGTCGGCATCGACCAGATGCTTCGGCACGACGAACAGCGAGATGCCCTTCGTGCCCGGCACGGTGCAGCCGGTGTCGTCGGCGATCTTGGCCAGCACCAGGTGGACGATGTTCTCGGTCAGCTCGTGCTCGCCGGCCGAGATCCACATCTTGTGGCCGCGCAGCCGGTAGCGCGGGCCGAGCGGGTCGGCCTCGAAATCGTCGCCGTCGGGCACGGCCTTGGTCGTGATGTCGCTCAACGACGAGCCGGCCTGCGGCTCGCTCAGGCACATCGTGCCGAACCAGCGGCCGCTGAACTCGTTCCGCGCGAACACGTCGCGCTGCCGCGGCGTGCCGTGCGCCAGCAGCAGGTTCGCGTTGCCCGCGGTCAGCAGTGCGTAGCCGGCGATCGCGATGCTCGCCTTGTGGAAGAAGGCGTTGGCCGCCATCTCGACGGTGCACGGCAGTTGCATGCCGCCGATCACGGCGTCCTGCGCCGCGCTCAGCATGCCGGACTCGACGTAGGCCGCCACCGCCGCGCGCGTGGCTTCTGGCAAGTGCACGCGCTCGCCGTCGAACTGCGGCTCCTGCAGGTCGGCGATGCGGTTGGCCGGCGCGAACTTCTCGCGTGCGATGCGCTCGCAGGTGTCGAGCACCGAGCCGAAGGTCTCGCGCGAATGCTCGGCGAAGCGCGGCCGCTGCGCCAGCGTGTCGACGCCGAGCCAGTCGAAGAGCAGGAAGTCCAGCGTCGCGCGCATCGCTGCTCAGAGCCGATCGCGGGGGACGAGCGCCATCGTCGCCGACGCGCGCAGCACGTGCACCCGTTCGCCGTCGCGCAGGCACCAGACGTCGGCCTCGGTGAAGCTGATCTGCCGCCCGGGCTTGATCACCCGCGCCTCGCACAGCAGCCGCTCGCCGGTGGCGGCGCGCAGCAGCCGCGTCGACAGCTCGGCGGTGACGACGAAGAAGCCGTCGGCGGCCAGCGTCTGCGCGGCCGCGCCCATCGAATGGTCGGCCAGCGTCACCATCACGCCGGCGTGTACCTGGCCGGTGTGCTGGAAATGGCGCGGCTGCAGCGCCAGCTCGCTGCTGACCCGGCCGTCGCCGGCCGCGGTCGGCTCGATGCCGAGGTCGGCGACGAAGGGCGCCGAGGCGAAGAAGCGCTGCAGCGTGGGCAGGTCGACTTGCATGCGCAGCCCGTTCAGGCGAGGCCGAAGTGGCGCAGCGCGGCCGGCGCGATGACGTCGCCGCGCTCCTGCACGAAGTGGCCGCCGTCGGCCACCTCCAGCGGCTCGGGGCAGCCGCGGATCAGCCGGCGCAGCGATTGCATCGCCGCGGGCCCGAGCACCGGGTCGGTCATGCCGATCGCCATGAAACTCTGGCCGCGCCAGCGCTCGCGCCAGAACGCCGCCGCCTCGCGGCTGATCGCGGCGCCGGGTGCGTCGTCGCGGTCGGGCACGAGGTTCGGGAACGCGCGCACGCCGGCCTTGTAGCGCCGGTCGGGGAACGGTGC
The DNA here is from genome assembly GCA_017302495.1 of Burkholderiales bacterium. Lineage (GTDB taxonomy): Bacteria > Pseudomonadota > Gammaproteobacteria > Burkholderiales > Burkholderiaceae_C > Rubrivivax. The sequence continues at coordinate 9,760 of JAFLDG010000003.1, read as the reverse complement.
GTCGTAGGCCGCGGCTTCGGCGTCGGTGAGCCCCGGCGTGCCGCGCTGGATCAGCTTGCCGACCGCCAGGTCGGGCTGGCTGTTGTTGTAGTCGCGCCAGCGCCTGAAGCCTTCGGTCACGGTGCCGGTGCCGAGCCCGGTGTTCATCACCAGCAGCCGGGTGTAGCGCTCCGGCTCGACCAGCGGCAGCGTCAGGCCGATCAGCCCGCCCCAGTCCTGCACGACGAGCAGCACGTCGCGCAGGTCCAGCGCCTGCACGAGCCGCAGCATCGTGTCGCGGTGCCGCTCGAAGCCGTACCACGCGTCGTCCTCGGGCTTGTCGGAGCGGCCGAAGCCGAAGAAGTCCGGCGCGACGACGCGCAGCCCCGCCGCGACGAAGGGCGGGATCATCTTGCGGTACAGATACGCCCAGCTCGGCTCGCCGTGCAGGCACAAGGCCGTCACCGCCGCATCGCGCGGGCCTTCGTCGAGGTAATGCAGCCGCAAGCCGCCAAGCTCGAGGTAACGCGGCGCGTAGGGCCAGCCGGGCAGATTCGCGAAGCGTTCGTCGGGGGTGCGCAAGACCTGCATCGCTTGGCTCTAGAAGTACTTCGGAAGCCCGGCCTGGCGCAACACGGCATTCGCCGTGTGCCGGGACTTGATCTTCCCGTCGACGACGAAGTGCAGCGCCGTGATCGGGCTGTACCAGATCTCGTGATCGCCCTTGCCCGGCCTGACGAAGCGGCACTGCGCCGCCGTCAAGAGCCGCTTCAGCTCGGGGGTGAAGCTCTCCATCAGGCGGCGACTTCGAAGCGCCGTGTGAGGAGCTCGAACGCCACTTGCGAGGCCGGCAGGATGCCGTTGGCTTCGAGCAGTTCCGGAATCAGCAGCTTCAGCTTGGCGACCAGATCCTCCGCGGTCGCGGCCTCGGTTGCAAGCCCGGGCACCTCGTCGCTGGTCGCGACCCAGACCTGCGCCGCGTCGTCCCAGATCGCATGCACATAGAGCGGCCGATCCATGAATCCACCTCCGAGTCGGCAACGAGGCCGCAGCACCTTGCGAAGGCTACAGCACCTCGAACACGCCGGCCGCACCCATGCCGCCGCCGACGCACATGGTCACGACCACGCGCTTGGCGCCGCGGCGCTTGCCTTCGATCAGCGCATGGCCGGTCAGGCGCTGGCCGCTCAGGCCGTAGGGGTGGCCCACCGCGATGGCGCCGCCGTTGACGTTGAGCCGGTCCATCGGAATGCTTAAGCGGTCGGCGCAGAACAGCACCTGCACGGCGAAGGCCTCGTTCAACTCCCACAGGTCGATGTCCTCGACCTTCAGGCCCAGGCGCTTCAGCACCTTGGGCACCGCGTAGACCGGGCCGATGCCCATCTCGTCGGGCTCGCAGCCGCCCACCGCAAAGCCGAGGAAGCGGCCCAGCGGTTTGAGGTTCTTCTGTTGCGCGTAGGTGTCGCTGACCAGCACGCAGGCGCCGGCGCCGTCGCTGAACTGGCTGGCATTGCCGGCCGTCACCACGCCGCCGGGGATGGCCGGGCGGATGTTCTTGATGCTGTCCACCGTGGTGCCCGGGCGCAGGCCTTCGTCCGCGCTGATGGTCACTTCCTTCGTGCGCAGGCCGAGCTGCGCATCGGCCACGCCGGCGGTGACGGTGCAGGAGATCATCTCGTCCTTGAACTTGCCGGCCTCCTGCGCGGCGCAGGCCTTCTGCTGGCTGGCGGCGCCGTACTCGTCCATGCGCTCCTTCGGGATGCCGTAGCGCTTGGCCACGTTCTCGGCGGTCTCGAGCATGCTCATGTAGATGGCCGGCTTGTTCTCCTTCAGCCAGCTGTCAGCGATCATGTGCCGGTTCATCTCCTGCTGCACGCAGGAGATGCTCTCCAGCCCGCCGGCCACCAGCAGGTCGCTCTCGCCGGCGATGATGCGCTGCGCGGCCATCGCGATGGTCTGCAGGCCACTGGAGCAGAAGCGGTTGACGGTGGCGCCGCTCACACTGATCGGCAGACCCGCACGCAGCGCGGCCTGGCGCGCGATGTTCATGCCGGTGGCGCCCTCGGGGTTGGCGCAGCCCATCAGCACATCGTCGATGGCGGCAGGGTCCACCCCGGCGCGCTCGACCGCGGCCTTGATGGCCATGCCGCCCAACGTGGCGCCATGGGTCATGTTGAAGGCGCCCTTCCAGCTCTTGGCCAGGGGGGTGCGGGCGGTGGAGACGATCACGGCGTCGGTCATGGTTGCTTTCCTTCGCTGGGGTTGCCCGCGGCCGAGAGCAGCAGGCGGTGATAGAAGCGGACCATGTCGGCCAGCTGGTCGACGGCGATGCGCTCGTCGGTGCCGTGCGGGCGCTGCAGGTCCGCGCCGTTGAAGCGGATCGGCATGAAGCGGAAGCTCTGATCGGTGATGCCGTCGAAATGGCGGGCGTCGGAGCCGGCGAGCATCAGGCCCGGGGCGACGATCGCATCGGGGAAGACTTCGCGCACCGTGCGTTCGATGAGCTGGAACGCGGGCGAACGCGAGGTCGAGAGCTTCGAGGGATTGAAGCCGGTGCCCAGCGGGGTGACGTCGATGCGCTCGTCGGCGACGATGCGCTTGACCGCCGCCAGCACCGAATCGGTCGTCTCGCCCGGCAGGATGCGGAAGTTGACCACCGCCTCGGCGCGCCCGGGCAGCACGTTCTCCTTGATGCCGGCGTTGAGCATCGTCAGCGCGGTGGTCGTGCGCATCATCGCGTTGGTCGCGGCGCCCTTGGCCAGCATCTGCTCGACCAGCGGCCGGGTGAGCCAGAGGTTGGACAGCGCCAGGCGCTGGCCGAACGGCAGTTCGGGCGCGACCGCCTCGAACATCTCGGCCGCCGCGCCCTGGATGCCGCCGGGCAGCGGTTGCAGGTCGAGCCGGGCCAGCGCCGCCGCGAGCATGCCGACCGCGCTGCCGCCGGGTCCGGGCGGCATCGACGAATGCCCCGGCGGCGCGGTCGCCACCAGCTTGAGCGACACCGAACCCTTCTCGGCCAGGCCCACCAGTGCGACCGGCTGCGCGACGCCCGGCATCACCCCCTCGGTGATCGCGAGCCCCTCGTCCAGCACCCACGCGAGCTTGACGCCGCGCTGCCCGAGCAACTCGACGATCTTCGCCGCACCGTTGCGCCCCCCCACCTCCTCGTCGTGTCCGAAGACGAAGTAGACCGTGCGGCGCGGCTTGACGCCCGCCTCGAGCAGCATCTCGACCGCCTCGAGCTGGGTGACCAGGTTGCTCTTGTCGTCGAGGGTGCCGCGGCCCCAGACGAAGCCGTCCTCGACCACGCCGGCAAATGGCGGCCTCTTCCACAGCGTCTCGGTGCCGGGCGCGATCGGCACCACGTCCTGGTGCGCGAGCAGCGCGACCGGCGCGAGTTGCGGGTCGCTGCCCTTCCAGGTGAAGAGCAGACTGTGGCCGCCGACCGCTTCGCGCTCGAGCGCATCGTGCACCCGCGGGTAGCGCACCTTCAGCAGCCCGTGCAGGGCGTCGAACGCGGCCGCCGTGCCGGCCGGATCGAGCAGGCCGCTGACGGTCTTGGCGCGCACGGCAGCGGCCATCGTCTCGACCACCCGGGCCTGGTCCACCGCCAGTTTGGGTACCGGCGCAACGCTCTGCTGGCGCGAGCCCTGGCGCAGCGTATTGCCGACCAGCACCAGCGCCAGCAGGACGATCACGCCCAGCAGGCCGAGGGCCAAGCGCTTGATCACGACCGGCGTCCGTGCCTCAGGTGAAGCTCTTGCCTTCGGCGGCCAGCTTGGCCAGCAGCGGTGCGGGCTGCCAGAAGGCGGCGTCGTCGCGCGGGTTCTGCGCGAAGCGCTTCATCGCCTGTACCACGTTGAACAGGCCCACCGTGTCGGCGTAGCACATCGGGCCACCGCGCCAGACCGGGAAGCCGTAGCCGGTGAGGTAGATCATGTCGATGTCGCTGGCCTTGCTGGCGATGCCCTCTTCCAGGATGCGCGCGCCTTCGTTGACCAGCGCGAACACCAGGCGCTGCACGATCTCGTCGTCGCCGATCTTGCGCGGCGTGATGCCGAGGCTGGCGCGGTGCTTCTCGATCATCTCCACCACCACCGGGCTGGGGATGGCATCGCGCTTGCCGGCGACGTAGTCGTACCAGCCGGCCTGCGCCTTCTGGCCGTAGCGGCCCATCTCGCACAGCAGGTCCGCGGTCTTGCTGTACTTCAGGTCGGGGTACTCGACCGCGCGGCGCTTGCGGATCGCCCAGCCGATGTCGTTGCCGGCCAGGTCGCCCATGCGGAACGGGCCCATCGCGAAGCCGAACTTCTCGATCGCCTTGTCCACCTGCACGGGCGTGCAGCCCTCGTCCAGCAGGAAGCCGGCCTGGCGGCTGTACTGCTCGATCATGCGGTTGCCGATGAAGCCGTCGCACACGCCGGAGACCACCGCGGTCTTCTTGATCTTCTTGCCCACGGCCATCACGGTGGCCAGCACGTCCTTGGCGGTCTTCTCGCCGCGCACCACCTCCAGCAGCTTCATCACGTTGGCCGGGCTGAAGAAGTGCGTGCCGATCACGTCCTGCGGGCGCCTGGTGAAAGCAGCGATCTTGTTCAGGTCCAGCGTGCTGGTGTTGCTGGCCAGGATGGCGCCGGGCTTCATCACCTCGTCCAGCGTCTTGAACACACCCTCCTTGACGCCCATCTCCTCGAACACCGCCTCGATCACCAGGTCGGCGTCCTTGATGTCGTCGTAGGACAGCGTGGTCTTCAGCAGTGCCATGCGCTGGTCGTACTTGTCCTGCTTCAGCTTGCCCTTCTTGACCTGCGCCTCGTAGTTCTTGCGCATCACGCCCACGCCGCGGTCCAGCGCGTCCTGCTTCATTTCCAGGATGGTCACCGGGATGCCGGCGTTCAGGAAGTTCATCGAGATGCCGCCGCCCATCGTGCCGGCGCCGATGACGGCCACCTTCTCGATCTTGCGCTGCGGCGTGTCCTCGGGCACGTCGGGGATCTTGCTGGCGGCACGCTCGCCCAGGAAGGCATGGCGCAGCGCCTTGCTCTCCGGCGTCAACATCAGCGCGAGGAAGGTGTCGCGCTCGAAGCGCATGCCGTCGTCGAACTTCATGCTGACCGCGGCCTCGACGCAGTCCACGCACTTGGCCGGCGCCGGGAAGTTCTTGGCCATCGCCTTGACCGTGTTGCGCGCGAAGGCAAAGTAGCCGTCGGCATTGGGATGCGTGGCCTTCAGGTTGCGCACCAGCGGCAGCGGGCGCTTGTCGGCGACTTCGGTGGCGAAGGCGATGGCGCCGGCCAGCAGGTCGCCGTCGATCATCTTGTCGATCAGCTTCTGGCCCGGGATCATGGCCAGCATCTCGCTCTTCACCGGCTCGCCGCTGACGATCATGTTCAGCGCGGTCTCCACGCCCAGCACGCGCGGCAGGCGCTGCGTGCCGCCGGCGCCGGGCACCAGGCCGATCTTCACCTCGGGCAGCGCGATCTGCGTGCCGGCCGCGGCGACGCGGTAGTGGCAGCCCAAGGACAGCTCCAGCCCGCCGCCCATCACCACGCTGTGCAGCGCGGCAACGATCGGCTTGGCGCTGCCTTCGGCCTGCAGGATCAGGCTCAGCAGGTTGGGCTCGGCAATGGCCTTCGGCGTGCCGAACTCGCGGATGTCGGCGCCGCCCGAGAAGGCCCGGCCCGCCCCGGTGATGACGATCGCCTTGATCGCCGGGTCGGCATTGGCGCGGTCGATGCCGTCGGCGATGCCGCGCCGCGTGTCGTAGCCCAGGCCGTTGACCGGCGGGTTGTTCAGGGTGATGACGGCGACATTGCCGCGGACGTCGTAGCTGGCGGACATGGCGAAACCTCGAGCGGTTGGAGGAGCGTCCGGAATCGAACGAGCGTGCGATTCTAGGAGGGCAGGCCGGGCGATCACTGTAACGACAGCGACAGCCGCGCAGGCCGCTTCACCCCGCGTCGGGCGTGGCCTCGGCCCGCTCGCTACACTGCCTCGGTTCGTTCTCCGAGCCGGCCTCATGCGCAGCCCGACCAAGCCGATCGACGACCCGAGCTATCCGGTGCACAAGGCCGACGCCGAGTGGCGCGCGCAACTCGACCCGACGCAGTACCAGGTCGCCCGCCAGGGCGCCACCGAGCGCGCCTTCACGGGCCGCTACTGGGACCAGTTCGAGCCCGGCCGGTACGACTGCATCGGCTGCGGCGCGCCGCTGTTCGACGCCGACACCAAGTTCGACGCCGGCTGCGGCTGGCCCAGCTACAGCCGGCCGATCGAGCAGGGCCGGGTCGAGCGGCTGGTCGACAACAGCCACGGCATGGTGCGGGTGGAGGTGCGCTGTGCCCGCTGCGGCACCCACCTCGGTCATGTGTTCGACGACGGGCCGGAACCCACCGGCGAGCGCTTCTGCATCAACTCGGCGGCGATAAACTTCCGGCCCTCCGAATGAAACGCCGGTCCGCGCCGCGGCTGCCGGCCCGCGCATGAAGCTCCTGTTCGACTTCCTGCCGATCGTCCTGTTCTTCGTCGCGTTCAAGTACTCGGACGCGCACAAGGACTGGGCCGCGGCCTTCGCCACCCAGCACCTCGGCTTCCTGGTCGCCGGCGGCGTGGTCGGCACCGGCGAAGCGCCGGTGCTGCTCGCCACCGTCGTCGTGATCGCCGCCACGCTCGCCCAGGTCGCCTGGCTCAAGCTGCGCGGCCGCCGGGTGGACACGATGCTGTGGGTCAGCCTGGCGCTCGTCGTCGTGCTCGGCGGCCTGACCATCTACTTCCACAGCGAGACCTTCATCAAGTGGAAGCCGAGCGGGCTGTACTGGGCCATGGGTCTGGCGTTCTGGCTGAGCCCGCTGCTGTTCGGCAAGAACCTGCTGCGCGCGCTGCTCGGCCAGCAGATGCAGCTGCCGGCGCGGGTCTGGCACCGGCTCAACTTCGCCTGGGTCGCGTTCTTCGCCGCGATGGGGTTGCTGAACCTGTGGGTCGCCTACAGCTTCCCGACCGACGTCTGGGTCAACTTCAAGCTCTTCGGCAGCCTCGGGCTCACGCTCGCGTTCACCGTCGCGCAGGGCCTGGTGCTCGCCCGGTATCTGAAGGAAGACGGGACCGCACCGGCCTCGTCTCCGGCCGATTCGCGGTGAGGCGCTTCCTGTCGATCGCCGAGATCGAGGGCGCGCTGCAGGCCGCGCTCTCGCCGTCGGCGCTGCGGGTGGTCGACGACAGCGCACAGCATGCCGGCCATGCCGGCGCGCGCGAGGGCGGGCACTACACGGTGCACATCCGCAGCGTGCGCTTCGCCGGCCTGGCGCGCGTGGCGCGGCATCGCCTCGTGTATGATGCCTTGCGCCCGCTGATGCCGGGCGGCATTCATGCGCTGGCGATCGACGCCCGCACGCCCGACGAGAGCTGATCCGGCCGCCCGGCCGCGCCGTCGGCACCCTCTCCCGCCACTTCCGGTTCGCCCCTGTTCTTCCATGACGAAGCCTTCCCATCCGTTGCGCGCGGCCGTTGCCGCCGCGGTGCTGCTGCTGCCCATCGCCGTCTTCGCGCAGAACGTCGCGATCGTCAACGGCAAAGCCGTGCCGAAGACGCGGGTCGATAATCTGCTGCAGCAGGCGGCCAAGGCCGGGCAGAAGGTCGGCCCCGAGATGGAGCAGCAGGCGAAGGATCAGGTCGTGCTGCGCGAGATCTACACCCAGGAGGCCGAGCGCAAGGGCATGGCCACCTCGGCCGACTACCGCGCGCAGATGGAACTGGCGCGGCAGAGCATCCTGATCCGCGAATTGTTCGAGGACTTCCGCAAGAAGCATCCGGTGACCGACGCCGAGGCCAAGGCCGAGTACGACAAGTTCAAGGCGCAGGCCGCCGGTGTCGAGTACCGGGCGCGGCACATCCTGGTCGAGAACGAGGACGAGGCGAAGGCGCTGCTGGCCAAGCTCAAGGCGGGCGCGAGCTTCGAAGAACTGGCGAAGAAGAACTCGAAGGATCCGGGCTCGGCCGAGAACGGCGGCGACCTCGACTTCGCGAAGGCCGATGCCTACGTGCCGGAATTCGGCCAGGCGCTGGCGAAGCTGAAGAAGGGCGAAACCACCGAGGCCCCGGTGAAGACGCAGTTCGGCTGGCACATCATCCGGCTCGACGACACGCGCGAGGCGCAGTTCCCGGCCTTCGAGGACGTGAAGCCGCAACTGGTGCAGCGCATGGAACAGATCAAGCTGCAGCAGTACCAGGAAGAGCTGCGCAAGGCGGCCAAGACCGACTACAAGTTCGCCGCCGAGTAGGCGAGCATCCGGCACGGCCCGGACAGCACAGCCCACCGGACCGGCGATGTCACCGGGCCGCGGCCGCGGCCCCGGCCCGGTCTCGCGGCGAGCTTGGCCCCGCACTGCACTTCTTCGGCCGTCCGCTCCGGAGCGAACTAGTCTGATTCGAGTCGAGACGTCGGGGACGGAAGTTTCGCTCCCGGCCCTGAGCTGTCCTTCGTCGTTGTGACGAAACCAGCCGCTGCGGCGCTTCAACGCGGCGCACGGGGCCGCCGACGGGGTGGCCGACTCCGCTCAGCCCAATTCTCATTCGCTCCGTCGGCCACCCCGTCGTCGGCCCGACCTGTGGTGTGTCTACGCCGCCCCCGTCCCTAGAGGCGAAGGGTCTTGTCGTTGCTGCCGGAGCGCGCAGCCGGTGCCGGCAAAGCCGATGAGGGGTGGCCGACGGAGTGAATAGGAATTTGGCTGAACGGAGTCGGCCACCCCTCGTCGGCTTTGCCTCTCGGTCGCAACAGCGGGGAAACGGGAACGGCAGACCTTCCGAACAGCAGCAAAGGGCCGGAACGCGACCTACGCAGTGTCGGATCGAACCGGCGCCGGCGCGAACGGCACCTCCGCGGTACTGCCGTCCCGGGCCAGGCGCCCGGCTTCGATGTGCAGCTGGCGCTGGCAACGCGCGGCGATGCCGGCGTCGTGCGTGACCAGCACCAGCGTCGTGCCGGCCTCGCGGTTCATCTCGAACATCAGCTCCATCACGGTCGCGCCGGTGGCGAAGTCGAGGCTTCCGGTGGGTTCGTCGGCCAGCAGCACCGCCGGCCGCACGACGAAGGCGCGGGCGAGCGCCACGCGCTGCTGCTCGCCGCCCGAGAGCAGGCGCGGATAGTGGCCCAGCCGGCTGCTCAGGCCGACGCGGCCGAGCATCTCGGTCGCGCGTTCGCGCGCATCGCGCCGGCCCAGCAGTTCCAGCGGCAGCATCACGTTCTCGAGCGCGTTCAGATTGCCGAGCAGCTGGAAGCTCTGGAACACGAAGCCGAGCTTACGCGCGCGCACGGCAGCGCGCGCATCCTCGTCGATTTCGAACAGCGCGGTGCCGTCCAGCCACACCTGGCCCCGGCTCGGCACGTCGAGCCCGGCCAGGATCGACAACAGCGTGCTCTTGCCCGAGCCCGACGCGCCGACGATCGCCACCGATTCGCGCGGCTGCAGCGCGAACGAGATGTCGTGGAGAATCGTCAGCGTCCCGGTGGCGTCGGCCACCTCCTTGGTCAGGTGCTCGGCGGCGATGATCGGTTCTGGCATGCGGGCTTCAGGGTGGCAGGCAGCGACGCGGCGCGCCGTGCTGCGGCATTGTGGCCTGCTCGCGCTGCTCGCCGCCGCCGCGGGGCCTTCGCGGGCGCGCGGCGCGCCGGTGCTCGTCGTCGGTGACAGCCTTTCGGCCGAATACGGCCTCGCGCGCGGCAGCGGCTGGGTTGCGCTGCTGCAGCAACGGCTGGCGCCGCGCAAGGTCGAAGTGATCAACGCCA
>JAFLDG010000299.1 GCA_017302495.1 Burkholderiales bacterium | reverse complement strand
GGCGAGCCAGTGCCGGCGCCTCATCGCGCGGCCCTCCGCGGCGCCGCCGGCTCGTCGGGGAAACCGCGCATCAACTGGGCGACGACCCACTCGGCCTCGGCCTCGTTCAGCATCGCCCGCCAGGCGGGCATCGGCGTGCCGGGCCTGCCGTGGATGACGGTGGCGACCATCGCCTCGCGCGGCCGCTCGGCCAGCGCCTGCGGCGTCAGCGGCGGCCCCAGGCCGCCGGTCAGCCGCATGCCGTGGCACGAGCCGCAGTCCTGCCGCACCAGCCGCACCAGTTCGGCCTGGCGCGGCGCGTCCGGCGCAGCGGCCTGCGCCGCCGCCCACGGTGCCCACCCCGCCAGCAGCAGCAGCAGCGCCGCGCGCACGTCGCGCCTTTCGCGGGCTCAGGACTTCAGGATGTACTCGATCGCCGCCTTCAGGTCGGCGTCGTTGATCTTGTCCGGCGGGTTCGGCGCCATCGGCACCGGGCCGAAGACGCCCGAGCCGCCCTTGCGCACCTTCTCCGACAGCTTCGCGACGGCGTCCTGCCCCTTGTACTTGGCGGCGATCTCCTTGAACGACGGCCCGACCAGCTTCTTGTCCTTGGCATGGCAGGCGGTGCAGCCGGCCTTGGCCATCGCGGCCTCGGGATCGGCCGCCCAGGCGCCGCCGGCCGCCATGGCCGCGGCAACTGCAATCAGCATTCGCTTGTTCATCGATTGTTCTCCTTGGTTGGGGTGTGCCGGCCGCCGCTGTGCGCGACGGGCGCGGCACGGGTGCGTCAATAAACGTCGCGCTGGGTGTTGTAGACGTTGAAGTGCCCGGTCGGCGTGATCAGCTTCGGATCCTTGATCACGGCCTTGAGCTTCAGCGTCTTGTCGTCGACGACGACGAGCGCGCTCTCCTTGTTCTTCGCGCTCCAGACCGCGAACCAGACCTCGTCGCCGGCCTTGTTGAACTCCGGCTGCACGACGCGCTTGGCGCCGTCGTCCTTCAGACCCGCCCATTCGGCGATCGGCAGCACGGTGTAGCCCTTGTCCAGGTTCTTGATGTCGAACACCGCGACCGACTGCGAGATCTTCGGATCCGGGTTCAGCGGCGTGTCGACGTACAGGTGCTGCGACTTCGGGTGCGTCTTCAGGAACAGCGAGCCGCCGCCCTGGCCCTTCAGCTTCGCGACTTCCTTGAACGCGTACTGCTTGTTCTTCACCGGATCGGTGCCGATCAGCGAGACCGTCTCGTCGCCCAGATGCCCGGTGGACCAGACCGGCCCGTACTTCGGGTGGACGAAGTTCGCGCCGCGGCCCGGGTGCGGGATCTTGCCGACGTCGATCAGCGCCTGCAGCTTGCCTTCCTTCATGTCGACGGCGGCGATCTTATTGCTCTGGTTGGCCGCGACCATGAAGTAGCGCTTGGTCGAGTCGAAGCCGCCGTCGTGCAGGAAGCGCGCGGTGCCGATCTCGGTGATCTTCAGCGCGTCGATGTTCGAGTAGTCGACGAGCAGCGTCTTGCCGGTCTCCTTGACGTTGACGACGAACTCGGGCTTGTAGTGGCTGGCGACGATGCTCGCCACGCGCGGCTCGGGGTGGTACTCCTGCGTGTCGACCGTCATGCCGCGGGTGGCGACGATCTTCAGCGGCTCGAGCGTGTCGCCCTTCATGATCGTGAACTGCGGCGGCCAGTAGCTGCCGGCGATCGCGAGCTTGTCTTCGTAGCCCTTGAACTTGCTGGTGTCGACCGAACGCGCCTCGAGGCCGATGCGCACCTCGGCCACGTTGTCGGGCTTCTCCATCCACAGGTCGATCATGTTGATCTTGCCGTCGCGGCCGATCACGTACAGGTAGCGCCCCGACGCCGACAGCCGGCTGATGTGCACCGCATAGCCGGTCTTGACGATGTTGATGATCTTCTTCGTGTCACCGTCGATCAGCGCGACCTCGCCGGTGTCGCGCAGCGTGGTCGAGAAGATGTTGTCGATGTTGTAGTTGTTCATCTTCTTCTTCGGCCGCTGCTCCGGCGGCACGATGACCTTCCAGGTCGCCTTCATCTGCTCGAGGCCGAATTCGGGCGGTGTCGGAGGATCGTGCTGGATGTAGCGCGCCATCAGGTCGACGGTCTTCTCGTCCATCTCGCCGCTGGTCAGCCAGTTCGGCATGCCGGCGGCCGAGCCGTAGGCGATGAAGACCTTCAGGTAGTCGGTGCCCTTGCCGAGCGTGAGGTCCGGCGTCAGCGGCTTGCCGGTGGCACCCTTGCGCAGCACGCCGTGGCAGCCGGCGCAGCGCTCGAAGTAGATCTGGCGCGCGCGGTCGAACTCGGCCTGCGTCATCGGCGGCGCCTTCGGGTTCGTGCTCTGGTACATCGGCTCGTTCGCGAGCGGCGAGCCGCCGGCCTGGTAGTTCATCTCCGCCGGCGTCACGGGCTTCTTGTCCTGCGCGTGTGCGGCCACCGCCAGCACCGCCGCGACCGCGGCGGCGAGGACGTCGAATCGAAGGGACTTCATCTGGGTTCTCCGTGGCTGTGTGTCGACCCCTGACCGCGCCGGGCCTGCGACACGCAGGCACCCGCACGGAACTGCGCAAATCGTCCGCCGGCACCGCGGGCTGCGTCCTTGAAGCAGTTCAAGGAAGGCTTGGGCGTGGCTTTTCGACAATGCCCGCGAATCGGCGCCGGGTCGCCACAGGAGACGGGATGAGCGTGATCGACGAGCCGCTGCGCTTCGACGGCGGCGGCCGCGGAATGCGGCCGGCGAAGGTGACACTCGTCGGTGCCGGCCCGGGCGACCCGGAACTGCTGACGCTGAAGGCGGCGCGCGCGCTGCGCGAGTGCCGACTGGTGATGTACGACCACCTCGTCGGCGACGCGGTGCTCGAGTTCGTGCCGCGCGGCGCGCACCGGATCTTCGTCGGCAAGCAGGCCGGGCATCACACGCTGAGCCAGAGCGGCATCATCGAGCTGATGGTGCGGCTGGCGCGCAGCGGCCGCCCGGTGCTGCGGCTCAAGGGCGGCGATCCCTACGTCTTCGGCCGCGGCGGCGAGGAGGCGCAGGCGCTGGCGGCGAACGGCATTCCGTTCGAGGTCATCCCGGGCATCAGCGCCGCGCAGGGTGCGGCTGCAGCCACCGGCATGCCGCTGACGCACCGCGACCACGCCGGCACGCTGATCTTCGTCACCGGCCACCGCTGCGCGCAGGGCGAGGCCCAGGCGCTGGAGCCGGACTGGCCGACCCTCGCGCGGCCGCGCCAGACGGTCGTGTTCTACATGGGGGTGGCGGCGCTGCCGGCGATCTGCGCGCAGCTGATGCATCACGGCCTCGACCCGGAAACCCCGGCGGCGGTGATCGAGCGCGCGACCCTGCCGGAGCAGCGCACGGTCACCGGCACCGTGCGCACGCTGCCGGCCCTCGCGCAGGCCCACGGGGTGAAGGCGCCGGCGCTGATCATGGTCGGCGGCGTGGTCGGGCTGCACGCCCAGATCGGCGGCGTTGCCCCCGGCACCCCGGCGGAGCTCCGCATCGCCTGATCCCGGCCGGCCCGCGGGCCGCGACGCGACGGTCCCCCCGGCGCCGCGGGGCTGCCCGAGCCGTTGCAGGCGTCGGCTGTCGCCGGGCGGACTGCGGGCGCAGGTGCCGCGGCGCCAGAATGCGCGGCCCGGCGTCGCCCCCCCGCGACCCGGCATCCGCCACGAGGACCGCGCATGGACCTGAACTACTCGGCCGACGAACGGGCCTTCCGCGACGAGGTGCGCGCCTGGCTGGCCGCGAACCTGCCCGACGACATCCGCGACAAGGTCACCGGCTACCGCCATCTGGGCAAGGACGACTACCAACGCTGGCACCGCATCCTGGCCGCCAAGGGCTGGTCGGTGCCGCACTGGCCGGTGGAATGGGGCGGCACCGGCTGGGACGTGACGCAGCGCTACATCTACGACGAGGAGTTCGGCCTGGCCGGCGCGCCGATGCTGCCGCCCTTCGGCCCGAGCATGTGCGCCTCCGTGCTGCTGCGCTTCGGCACGCCGGCACAGAAGGCGCGCTTCCTGCCGCGCATCCGCGACGGGCTGGACTTCTGGGTGCAGGGCTATTCCGAGCCCGGCGCCGGCTCGGACCTGGCGGCGCTGAAGACGCGCGCCGTGCGCCAGGGCGACCACTACGTCGTCACCGGCCAGAAGATCTGGACCACGCTCGGCCACTACGGCGACTGGATCTTCTGCCTGGTGCGCACCGACCCCGGCGCCGAGAAGCGGCAGGAGGGCATCAGCTTCCTGCTGATCGACATGGCGACGCCCGGCATCACCGTGCGGCCGCTGATCCTGATGGACGGCGGGCACGAGGTGAACGAGGTCTTCTTCGACGAGGTGAAGGTGCCGGTCGAGAACCTGGTGCACGAGGAGAACAAGGGCTGGACCGTGGCCAAGTACCTGCTCGGCCACGAACGGCTCGGCTCCGGCAACGTCGGCTCGTCGAAGCGCGAGCTGGCGGCGCTGAAGGCGCTGGCCGCGAAGGAGACCAAGAACGGCCGGCCGCTGCTCGACGACCCGCGCTTCCGCGACCGCCTCACGCGCACCGAGATCGAGCTCGACGCGCTCGAGCTGACGGCGATGCGCTTCCTCGACCGCATGCGCCGCAGCGGCCAGCCGCCGGCGGCCGATGCGTCGATGCTGAAGATCCGCGGCACCGAGATCCAGCAGTCGATCACCGAGCTGATGATGCAGGCCGTCGGGCCGATGGCGCAGCCCTTCGCCGCGGTCGACGACGGCAGCGTGGACCCCTTGAGCGCGCGCTACACGCCGCGCTACTGCAACTACCGCAAGACGACGATCTACGCCGGGTCGAACGAGATCCAGCGCAACATCATCGCCAAGATGACGCTGGGCCTGTAGGGAGCGCGCGCATGGACTTCGAATACACCGACGAACAGCAGCAGCTCGCCGACGCTTTCGCCAAGCTGCTCGCGGGCCAGTACGGCTTCGAGCAACGCAAGGCGATCGTCGCCTCGGCCGCGGGTTTCAGCGACAGGCTCTGGGCGGCGTTCGCCGAGATGGGCCTGACCGCGATCGCGCTGCCCGAAGGCGACGGCGGCTTCGGCGGCGGCGCCGTCGACCTGATGCCGGTGATGATGGCCTGCGGCGAGGCGCTGGTCGTCGAGCCGCTGCTCGACCACCTCGTCGCCGCGCGGCTGGTGGCGCGGCTCGGCAGCGCGGCGCAGCGCGCGGCGCTGCT
>JAFLDG010000298.1 GCA_017302495.1 Burkholderiales bacterium | reverse complement strand
AGAGATGTATAGCTGAAGAAAAAATGAGAGAGAACGAAAGAATGCGAGAGAAAGAGAGGAGAGAAGAAAGATAGAGAAGAGAGAGAGAGAGAGAGACACACAATTGCCGCATCGACCTGGCGCTGGCGCGGCGCGCGCTGGCGCTGGCCGAGGCCGGGGCCGATGTCCCGCTCGCCGCGCAGGCGCGCTTCTGGACCGGCTACATCCACTACGGCCTGGGCGACATGCCCGAGGCGGTGCAACACTGCGAGCGTGCGCTCGCAGAAGCGCGCGCTTCGGGCGACAGGCGACTGATCCTGCAGGTGGCCGCGGCGCTTGGGCAGGCGCTGACCGGCGCGGCGCGCTACACGCAGGCGCTGCCGCTGCTGGACGAGATCATCGCCGGCCGGCGCCGCGGCACCGGCCGCACCGACCCGCTGACCGCCTTCACGATCGTCTGCCGCGCCTGCGTGCTCGGCGACCGCGGCGAGTTCGACGCCGCCGAGGCCGCGTTCGCCGACGCGCTGCAGTGCGTGGTCGGCGACGAGCACGAGATCGGTTCGACCGTCCACGGCTGGCATGCGGCGGTGCTGCTGTGGCGCGGCCACTGGCAGCGCGCGCAGGCGGCGGCGGCCGAATCGGCGCGCATCGCCCGCGGCACGCGCAGCCTGGCGCAGTATGCAATCGCCGAAGCGATCGGCGGCTTTGCGCAATGGCGCCTGAGCGGCAGCGCGGCAGCGGTGGCACGGATCGAGCAGGCCACTGCCTGGGTCGCGCCGCGCGAGGCGGGGCTGTACCGCTCGTTCAACCACGGCTGGCTTGCCGAAGCGCTGTTCGCGCTCGGCCGCCGCGACGAGGCGCGGCGCGCGGCTGCGCAGGCGTTGCGCCGCGCGCGCCGCAGCGACTGGCTCGGGGTCGCGATGGGCCGGCGCGCGCTGGCGCTGGATGCGCTGCAGCGCGGCCGCCTCGGCGAGGCGCAGCGTCACGTCGCCGCCGCCTACGCCGCCGCGCGCCTGCGCGAATCGGCGCACGAACTGGCGCAGACGCAGTGCACCGAGGCGCAGCTGCTCCAGGCGGCCGGCCGCGGTGCCGACGCGGACCGGCTGCTCGCCGACGCGCTCGCGTCGTTCGAGCGCATGGACATGCGCTGGCATGCGGCTCAGGCGCGTGCGTTGCGCGCGGGCGATGCGCGCGATCAGCGCGGCGTCAGCATCAGCAGCACCGGCGATCCGGTCGGGCGCAGCGTGCCGGCATCGAACAGCCCCGACAGCAGCGCCAGCAGCACGCCCACGCCCATGCCGTAGCCGGGGCAGGCGTGGCGGCCGTGGATCGGGCTGGCAGGATCGCGGCTGCCGCCGAACGCCAGTTCGTCGAAGTCCGCGCGCGGCCCGGGCAGCGCGGCCAGCGCCGAGCGCACGCCGAGCACGACGCGCTTCGCCGGGTCGTGCACCGGCTTGCCGCCTTCGACCGGACAGCGCCACAGCATCTCGGGCACCGGGTGCTGCTGCATCGCATCGAGCAGCGGCCGGCGCAGCGCCTTCTCCGCGCGGTCGTAGGCCGCGTGGGCGCCGGCCGGCAGCGGCTCTTCGGCCAGCGCCTGCTGCGGCTGCCACAGCGTCTCGCCCTCGATCCAGGTGCGCATCGTGCGCAGGAAGTTGCCGTGCACCGTCGGCGGAAAGCCGAGCAGCATGCCGGCAACGGTATCGGCGATCACGCCCTCGGCGATGCCGGCGGCGCGCAGGGTCTGCACGATCGCCTGCGTCAGCTGGCCCTGCGGCCCGGCGGCGATCATCTGCGCCACCGCGTCGCGCACGCGCGGGCCTTCGCTCTGCGCCCGCTGCACCACGGCCGCCGGCGGGTGCGGGACGAAGATCGTGCGCGACGAACTCAGGAGGCTGCCCGGGCAGCGCGGCAGCTCGTCGGCGCCGGCAGGCGTTTCGGTCCAGCCGCCGCCGCGCATCCAGCGCGGCGCGGCGCCGCTGTCCGGCAGGCCGAACCAGTGCCGGCTCAGCGCTGCGAGCAGCCCGTCGCTGAGACTCACCAGATCGATCGAAAAGCGCGGCGGCGCCGCCGGCCAGTGCGGCGGCCTCGGCTGCGGCAGCTGCGACATCGCGGCCAGGATCCCCTGCACGATCGGCAGCGCCGTCTCGAAGGCGTCGCGTGCGGTCACCTGGTCGATGATCGGGTTGACCTTCGGCGCCACCGCCTGGTACTCGAGCGTCCACCAGTCCTGCCCCAGGTAGTTCAGGCCGATGGTCGGCGTCATGCGTGCGCCGTAGCCGGCCACCGACAGCGCCCGGGCGTCGTCGCGCAGCGCCCGGGTCACGCCGTCGAAGCCGGCGAGCAGCGTGCCGTAGTCCTGCGCCTGCAGCGTCTGGCCTGGCTCGCGCCGGACCGCGGCCCACAGCGCCGGGGCGCGGTACTCGGTGTCGTCGATCCAGCGCCGGCACTGTTCCAGCGGGGTCGCTGCCGCCGAGGCCGGCGAGTCGATCTCGGCCGGGGCGGTCGACGCCGCGACCGCATCGAGCGAGCGCAGCGCGGCGCGGCTCGGCACGAACAGGTACAACCCCCAGTGCAGCTCGACCAGCGGCTTGCGGCCGAGGTCGATGCGCTGCAGCCGGCCCCGGTCGTCGAACCAGCGGAATGCCCGCGTCATGCGGCCGGGCGCCGGCGCGTCGTCGTGCGCCGGCACGCCCAGCAGCGGATCGGCCTGCGCCGAGGCCACGCCGCTGGCGTTGGCGCCGGCGATCCAGCCCTGGATCGTCTCGAACTGTTCGGCGATGCTGGCGCAGTAGGCCATGAACAGCACGCCGCGCGGGTCGTGCCGCGAGCCCTTGTCCGCCGCCGGCCCCCACGACATGCCGCGGCGCAGAATGCGCGGCGTCCAGCCGCGGCCGTCGCGCGGATGGCTGCGGCGGACATGCGAGCTCAGCGGGCAGCGCCGGCCGGCGGCATCACCGGTGTAGTCGAAGTCGTTGTCGGCCTTGCTGCCGGCAGCGGCCATCGGGGTGCCGTCTGCATGGCGGCCGATCATCTTCTCCATGATCGCCGTCGCGCCGGCCACGCCCTGCAGCGCCTCGTCCAGGTGGTCCAGCCGCTGCTGCAGCTTGCGGATCACCAGGAAGCTGCCGTCGTCCAGCAGGTCGTCCGGCGGCGGCGGCGCGTCGCCGCGCCCGTTGCGATAGCCCAGCAGGAGCTCGCCCGGCAGCACGTCGTCGCGACCGACCGGCGTCATGGTCGGCACCGGCTGGCTCAGGCCGTCGGCGAAGCCGAAGTGGTCGCGCG
The DNA here is from genome assembly GCA_017302495.1 of Burkholderiales bacterium. Taxonomy (GTDB): domain Bacteria; phylum Pseudomonadota; class Gammaproteobacteria; order Burkholderiales; family Burkholderiaceae_C; genus Rubrivivax. The sequence goes on along the minus strand of JAFLDG010000298.1, from coordinate 2,006 downwards.
CCGGCTCGCCGTCATCCTGCCAGCGGCTGCGCGCGGCCTCCAGCGCCAGCAGCTTCAGGCCGCTGCCCGGCGCGGCGATCGCTTCGGCCCGCGCCTGCAGTTGCGGATGCGGCGTGACGTCATCGTTGGCCGGGTCGTGCAGCCGCAGCAGCACGACCACGTGCACCACGCCGAGGTCGATGCGCGGCGGCACGCCCGCGCCAGCCCCGTGCCGCAGCGGCCGCAGCCAGTGGTTCGGATGGTTGCCGCGCACGTCGCCGAGCAGGCCGTTGCGCGCTTCCATGCCCTCGGCGAACTCCTGCGGCAGCCGGTCGAGCCGGTGCTCGGGCAGGCCCAGCGCCTGCAGCCCCGAGCCGCTGAGCGCGACCAGGTGGCGGATCGCAGCCGCGCCGGCCGGCGCGCCGGTCAGCGGCTCCAGCGCCCGGATCGCCGCTCGCGCCTGCGCCGCGTCGCGAACGCCGTACAACGCCAGCGCACCGTGGGTCACGCGGTCGGCGCCGTTCAGCATCGAATCCTGCAGCCGCGCCGGGTCGAAGATCAGACGGTCGCGCGGCGGTGGTGCTGCCGGAAAGCCCGCGGCGAGCCAGGCCAACTCGTCGGCCAGGAGGGCAGCGACGGCTTGCAGCGTGGCCTCGTCCTGGGTAGGCCGTGGCGAGGTACCGGGTGGCGGTGAGAGCAGCTGCGGCCACAGGTCACGAAACTCCTGCAGCGCCAGGTGCGCGAAGCGGCGCAGCACCTGTGCATCGGGGCCGCCGGCGAACAGCGGCAGCAGCCGGTACAGGCCTTTCAGCGTACGCAGCGGCAGCGCCACGCGCCGCAGCGGGTCGAGGCGAACCGCTTCCTTGCCGTCGTCGATTCGAAGCCGCAGCGGATCGAGGTGGGCGTCGGCCACCGCGGCGTCGGCGGCGGCCGCCGGCGTGGTGCCGCGCTGCACGCGCTCGGTCAGCGCGCCGTAGTGCGCGTCGCCCGGGGTGGCGGCGGCGTCCTGGTAGTAAATCCCGGCCGTCAGTTCGTTGGCGCGCACCCAGCGGCAGTAGTCGTCGAAGCTCGCCATGGTCGAGCCGGGGTAGCCTTCGCAATGGCAGAACAGCGCATCCAGGAACGGGCCGATGTCGCGGTAGATGACCCGCATGTACGGTTCCCAGCCGCCGTCGAAGCTGACGTTCAGCGACAGGTAGTACGGCCCCGGGTCCTTCAGGTCCTTCGCCTTGCGCAGCGGCGGCCAGACCGCGTAGCGGAAGGCCTGGATCACGCCGAAGCGGCCGATCGTGTCGGGGAACGCCGGCCCCAGCAGCTCGGATTCGCGCAGGTTGCGCCGCGACGCGTGCAGCCCGTCGAGCAGCCGCTGCAGCCGCTCCACATAGGTGATCGTCTCCTGCGCGTCGGCGAAACCCGGCTTGACCTTCGCCAGCACCGCCAGGTTGGTGCTGCTGCCGAGCTGGATGCTCCGGACCCCTGCGCGCATCGACCCTCTCCTGCTGATCCGGCCGGACCCGGCCTGCGCGCATGCTATCGAGGCGGGGGCGGCTGGTCGTCCACAGGAATGACGAAGCGCAGGCCCGCTCCGCCTGCAGACCCGCTCCGCTCGGACACAGGCTGCAAATCCGTCAACGAGGCGAGCTTGGCAAGCGCGCGCTTCGCCCGGACCTGCACTTCTCGCCGGCCCAGCCCCTGCCCCGCCCACCGCGGCGCGGCGGGCCACGTTCCTGCGGCCGAGCGCCGTCGCAGCCTCGGCCGGCCGCGCGCCGCCGGCCGCAGCGTGCGCCCGGGCAGAATTGTGCATAGTACGCACATACCATGCACATACAATGCGCACGTGGAACTAAAGACCGCGCGCCTGACGCTGTTGATCGACCCGGCCAAGAAGGAGGCATTCGAGCGGCTGTGCGCGAGCCAGGACCTGACGCCGTCGCAGGTGGTGCGCCAGCTGATCCGGGACTACCTGGCGCAGCACGGCGTGAGCTACGTGCCCAGCGGCTCCGTGCCGAAGGCGCAGGTCGGTGGGC